>DNZD01000259.1 GCA_003504855.1 Cytophagales bacterium | reverse complement strand
TGGACCGTTACATTCTCAATTCCGGAAAACCAACCACCACCAATCAATCTATCTATGATGTTGAATGGTCATTAAAGGGTGACTACCTGTACTTGTCTCGTTATGGTGAGGCTGGTCTGGCTGCCGATGTATTGCAATATGACTATATAAATCCAACAACGACCCTTACCTCGATTCTGCCATCGGCCGTGTTCCGAAGCTATGGTTTACAGATGGCGCCGGACAGCAGTATCTATCACTTGTATCAAAAAGTTTCAGGTGGTCCGTTTTTGATTGGGAAATTTACCAAGCCGGACACTATCGCATCCCAGGTAAATTATAAATCAGCTCAATTTGCTTCAACTGATTTTGCAGGCACACAGTTCCCTTCTTTTTCACCCAAGACCAATCCTAATCTTGTTGTCAGCTTTACTTCGATAGGCACGTGTCAAAACAATAACACCACCTTCTTTCCAAACATTCAACCCGGCGCCGATAGTGTGCTCTGGGATTTTGGTGATACCCAAACTTCCAAAGCATGGAGTCCGGTACACAAATTTGCCCAAGCCCAGACTTTCAATGTCAAGTTAACTGCTTTCTATCAGGGACAAAGTCAAAGCACCACACAGCCTGTAACCATCACGGCGTTTGCATTGAAAATTCAGATGACTCAGGATACTACTGCTTGTCAATCCGAGTTTCCGCCGCCACGTGGCAAGTCATCACCCAAGCAATTTTCTGTAAAGGCAAGTGTACAGGGTGGAAATCCGGTGTCCTATACATGGTCCAATGGTGATACAGGTCCCACCCTGACGCCCGACTCTGCAGGTTATTATTATGTGGTGGTCAAAGACGCATCCGGTTGCTCGACGTATGCCGGCGTAAATGTGAAAGAATATAAACTGCAGGATCAGCGTGCCAACATCTGGTACTTTGGTAATAAGGCAGGCATTGACTTTAATACTATTCCGAATCCGCCCAAAGCACTCAGCAACAGTGCTATGAATGCTCCGGAGGGTTGTGCGATCATCTGCGACCGAAACGGGAATGCGATCTTCTACACGGACGGAGATAAGGTGTATGATAAGAAAGACAACCAAATTGCCTCGGGCATAGGCGGGGATCCATTGGCTTCTCAATCGGCCATCATCGTACCAGTTCAAGGTGACGAGACACTCTTTTACATTTTTACCAACGAGGCGATCAATGGTACATCTGGCAATATTGTAAAATATTCCTTGTTTGACCTGAAACAGAACAACGGTCTGGGTGCTGTGGTGAAGCAAAACCAGATTCTGTTTAGCAAAGGCACTGAAAGAATTACAGCCAGTGGAAAGTGGCTTGTGGTGCATGAACTCGGAAATAATACATTCCGTGTTTATCCGGTTTCGGCAGCCGGTATTGGAGACCCGATACTCACTGCGATTGGTAGCGACCATCCGTTCAGCTACCAGCAGGCTGGTGAGGGCTATATGAAATTAGGGCCCAAGAATACGCTCGCTGTTACCTTGTCTTTGTCGCCAAGTAATAACCTCATTGAGTTGTTCCACCTCAATGACACAACCGGAAAGTTGACCAACTACCGGAAGATTACCCTGAAACAGAATGGTTTAAATGGTCAGATCTATGGAATTGAGTTTGGGTCTGGTGGCAATAAATTATTTGCCACCCTAAAAGGGTCGCCATCGCCTTCTCAGGTTCACGAGTATTTCATTGACTCCATTGGCCATCCCTACTTCCGCAACCGGACACAAAACAACAGCGAGTTAGGTGCATTGCAGGTTGGCCCCGACGGTCAGATTTACATGGCCATCAATGGCAGTAGTGTACTGGGCACCATTCAATCCGTTGGTGATACCACCAAAGCATCGCCCATTAATTTCAGCGGATTTACGCTGGCAGCGGGCACCAAGAGTCAATTGGGCTTGCCAAATTTTATTCAACAGATTTCGAATGCATTCGGAGGACCTTCCATTGACATTACCGGATTTTGTTTGGGCAGCCCTACGAATTTTGTAGGAACACCAACCGATCAAATAGATGTTTTCGGATGGTTCTTTGGTGACGGTGGCAGTGACACGCAAGGCACTACCACGCATACTTACGCAACGGCAGGTCCATACACGGTTTCCCTTCATCTAACTAACCGATGCGGGCTTGACACGACCCTGGTGAAACCAATTACGATCAACAATCCCCCCAAGAAGCCAACTTTGCCAGGAGCAAGCGCTTTATGCAATGGTCCGGTAACGCTGGATGCCAACACTGGCAATTTGCCCGGTCTTACCTATTTGTGGAGCGATGGTGAAACCACCAAGACCATCAGTGTAAATCAGCAGGCTATTGTAGGTGTCACTATCACCGATATCAATGGTTGTACCTCCAATGCCACCACCCTGGTTGCCGACAACCAGCCTAAGGTAGACATCGGTCCTGATCAAACATTATGTCAAAATTCATTTACAGTGGCACTCAACGCTCAGAACCCCGGTGCCACTTACGCATGGACGGTAAATGGCGGACTGGCCACCTCTGCTCAAAGCAGACCACTGGATACCACTTTACCCGGCACATTTATCTATAAAGTAACCGTCACCGATCCGGTTACCACCTGTTCCGTTACCGACCAGGCTGTATTTACGGTGGTGGCATCACCCTCGTTTATTCTGACTGGTACTAATCCTACATCTTGCCTGGGGTCCAATGGTAGCTTAACCATTCAACTAAATACGACGTCACCCGCCACCGGGCCCTATCAGTACTTTATTACAGGTCCAGGCGCATTCAACTCACAAGCCATTGACCAGGCCGCCCCCAAGTCAGTTACCCTGCCCGGGCTGAAAGCCGGTACCTATTCAGGGGTTGTGGTTGACCAGGTGTCCGGATGTACCATCTCACAATCATTTGGTTTGACAGACGCTGTATGGACGGCTAACGCAGTGTCCGTCACCAACTGTGATCCTGTGCAGTTTAATGTTAGCACTTCTGCTGCACCAGCGCCTACCCTGCCTATTCAATATACTGTCACGAATGGCGCCACCAATCAGGTCACTGGACCAACGTCCAGTGCGTTGGCCAATTTTACAACATCACCAGCCATGGCCGTTACTGCGGGACAGACCTCAACATTCACCATTCAACTAACGGACAACGCAGGTTGTATCAATACTATTAACGTGCCCGTAACACCTAACTTACCTGTACCTGTAACGATCAATACCAATGGCATCTGTAATGTCTCTCCAACCATTGCAGCCTCCGGGGCAACCAACTACTCCTGGTCAGGACCGGGTATCGTCGGACCCACGAACGGTTCCAGTATAGTAGTCAGTGGTCAGGGGCAATTTACGTATACCTTGGTGGCATCCGCTGCAGGTGCTTGTACCAACACCCTAACCACAACAGTCGATCTGGATGTGGTGAGTCCTGCCTTTACACAAAGTGATCCTTGCCAGAATAATGTAGTATTGACAGCAGCTCCCACCGGTAACTATACTTACCGTTGGTATAAGTCCGGTGTATTTCAACCGACCTTGCTGGGTCAGTTTGTCTCGCTCGGATTAAGCGAGGATGGTGCATCCTATCAAACTGAAACATTCAATACCGTCAATGGCTGCGCTACCAAATCACCGGCGAAGACCATTGCTGTGACTGGCGTTGTGGATGCTGGCCTTTCGTCAACGCCCGTTTGTGACGACAACAAACCATTTACACTGACCGCAACTACAACAGCCACCGGGGTAGGCTATGCCTGGTCTCGCAATGGTGCTGCGCTTACCGGATTAAATACAGCATCTATTTCACAGACCAATGCCGGCACCTATCAGGTTGACATCACGAAGGCCACGTGCAAGGCCACATCAAAATTGATTATTATAAAGGCACCTATACCCGTGGGTGTATTGCCCAATCAAGTCATCATCTGCAATGATCCGGAAAACAAAGATCCAAAAACCAACCAGGTTGATCTTGACCCAGGGGCCTTTACGAAGTACGATTGGTTCAAAAACGATCTTAACATCTCCTATTCGTCAAGGGTATACACTGCCACGAGCCAGGGAACTTACAAAGTTGACTTGACCAACTCATTCGGCTGCGTTGCTTCGGATCAGGTTGTGGTTCGCAACGAATGTATACCCAAGATTGACGTCCCCAATGCCTTCCGGCCCGCTTCATCGATCACGGAGAACAAGGAATTCTACATTTTCAGTTATTTCATCACCGATGCCAACTTCCAGATTTTCCTGTACAATCGGTGGGGAGAGCTCGTGTATACCTCCAGTGACCGCTACTTTAAGTGGAATGGCGGGTACAACAATCAATTGAATCTGCCTGTGCCCGGGGGGTCTTATGCCTATGTCATTAAATATGTGAGTGCTTTTCATCCGGAGCGCGGCGTGCAGGAACAACGGGGTGGTATTCTGTTGTTGCGCTAGTTCTCCCTTTCAAATCTCACCGCGGTTGCTTAATTATGTGGGTCGAAATACCCATAACTCCATATTGCTATGAAAAGATTCCTTCCTGCCTTTCTGCTTATTTCCATGATGGTATTGCCTGCCGATGCCCAGCTATTCAAAACTTCGCTCACCCTGACCATCATCGATGAGCTTGGAAATTCAGTAGAAGGCGCTACGGTGATGATTTTCGAAAAGAAAGACGATTATCTCGCTGAGAAAAATCCTGCCGCACAAGGAGTTACCGATGCCAAGGGTGTCATCCGTCTCAAAGAACTTAAGCCGATGCAGTATTATGTGCTGGCACGTAAAGGAGACAAAGACAATATCGGAGGTGGCGAACAAGTAGGACCGCTGGAAGAAAAGAAATTCAATAAGGCGCGGGTTGTCATCCAATGACAAATCCAGTCTTTCACCTCCCCGGTGCCCTGGAGATATATGCCCATGTGGCAGCTGGTGAAACGCTAACCGTCAAGAGATTTCAGGAACTGTTGCTTCATCCTGATGCGTATCAACGCACCCACCTTCCGGGTCACATTACCGGATCAGCATTCATCGTATCTCCTGACCTGGAAAAAACTTTGCTGGTTCATCATGCTAAACTAAATCGGTGGCTCCAGCCGGGAGGGCATTGTGATGGTGACCAGGATGTAACACGGGTGGCCTTGCGGGAAGGCGAAGAAGAGACCGGACTTCATACCCTCCGTCTGAGCACATCGGCCATATTTGATCTTGACATCCATCCCATTCCCCAGCGGAAGGATTTTCCCGCGCATGACCATTATGATGTGCGTTTTCTGGTCTATGGAGATCCGTCCGAACCCATTGTAGTGAGTGAGGAGTCTTTTGATGTCCGGTGGGTAGCTCTTTCACAACTGGAGGATTATTCGAAAGAGGAGTCCGTCCTGCGGATGCGCACCAAGGTCTTGCATTCAAAAATCTCATAAGGTTCTTCATCACTCCTACCATGGTTGCACCCATCGGACAAGATTTAGATAAGGCACTTCATTTGCTGGAAAGTGGTGAGTTGGTGGCGATTCCTACCGAAACCGTTTATGGCCTGGCGGCAAATGCATTGAACAGCCGGGCAGTGGCTAAGATTTTTGAAGCCAAGAACCGGCCATCGTTTGATCCTTTGATAGTGCATGTGGCATCCATGCAACATGCACGAAAATACACGACTGAATTTCCCCTGCAGGCTGAAGCCCTCGCCCGTCGCTTCTGGCCCGGCCCCCTTACCCTACTGTTACCCAAAACCACGGAGATCCCAGATCTTGTAACAGCAGGTCTCGATCGTGTAGGGCTACGTTGTCCGGCGCATCCACTCACCATTTCATTGCTGGCCCATGCTCAATTTCCGTTGGCTGCACCCAGTGCCAATCCTTTTGGATACATCAGCCCCACCACCGCACAGCACGTGCAGGATCAACTCGGGGATAAAGTGAGTTATATTATTGATGGCGGACCCAGCCGCGTAGGCATTGAATCCACGATTGTGGGATGGGAAAACAATGAACCCGTCATTTATCGGCTGGGCGGCATCAGCACAGAACAAATAGAATCTGTTGTTGGTGCAGTGCTGGTGAAACCTCACTCCACTTCACATCCTCAGGCTCCCGGACAATTGACCAGTCACTACGCACCACGCAAGCCCTTTCTGCTGGGTGAATTAAAGTCACTGGCAATAGCTAATCAGCACAAGCGACTTGGAATCCTTTCCTGGAAGGGATTTGATTCAATATCCGAATCAACACAATTGGTATTGTCCCCCAACGGAGATCTTACCGAGGCTGCCCATCACCTGTTTTCAATGATGCGGACGCTGGATGAATCACCTGTCGAAGTCGTGATTGCAGAAGAAGTTCCCGATCAGGGCTTGGGTCGGGCGATCAATGATCGCTTGCGTCGAGCTGCAGCCAAAGTATAATTTTCCACTACTCCCAGACCGAATAATGCATAGTCGTATTTCACCGGATCTTCCGGGTCAAGCTGCTTCAGTTTTTCAGTCAGGGCTAAAGCCGTCTTCCAATTCATGGCTTTAGTATGAATCAGAGCAAGCTTGCGGGCCACACGTTCTACGTGAAGATCAATGGGACAAATTAGCTGATCTGGACGGATCGATTTCCAAAGTCCGAAGTCAACTCCTCCCTCATTGCTGCGCACCATCCACCGGAGATACATGTTAATTCTTTTGCATGCCGAGTTTCTGGCCGGTGTTGCAATGTGCTTATGCGTACGCCTTGGAGCTTCTGGCAAGCTAAAGAAGGTCTCATGGAAGCGTATGAGGCCAGAGGTAATGTTGGCTTCACCAGACGATGGCGAAAAAAGTGCTTCCAGGGTGGGGTTCTGTCGGTACCAATGTTGCAGAAAGTGAACGAAGTAAAGCAGGTCCGTATCATTAAAGGTGCGGTGGACAAACCCTTCCAGGCGCTTTAGATCTTGTGAAGAATGGTGCAGAACAAAGTCATGGGGTTTGTTATCCATCCTGCTAAGGATTTCATTAGCATTCCGCAAAATTACGGAACGCTGGCCCCAGGCCAATACGGCCGCGAAAAACCCTGCAATTTCAATATCGGCGCGATGGCTGTAACGGTGCGGTATCGATACCGGATCATCCATGATAAATTCAGGTCGTTCATAGCGTTGAACGCGTTCATCGAGAAATTCCCGGAGGTCTGTAAGGTTGGTAAATGGCTTTCGCACCGGGCTATTTCAAGAATCTGATTTCAACCCTGCGATTGATGAACCGCGAAGCATCATCACGACCCTCAACAAGGGGTCTTTGCTTGCCATAGCCATGTTGCCCCAGTCGGTTGGCTGCAATGCCTTTACTTTTCAGGTATTCGACCACGCGTGTTGCCCGGTTGCGGGAAAGTTCCAGATTATATTCTTCCGATCCCACATCATCGGTGTGGCCACTGAGTTCTGCATGCCAATCCGGTTTGTCGTTCATGATGCGGACTATGCGATCCAGTTCTGGAAAAGACACCGGCAATAACTCGTACTTATCAAACTCAAACTGAATATTTTTCAGGATATAGGTCTCTTCTGGTTTGATTTCGCGACCATCGGACCATACCAGTGGTTTTGGTGCAACTTCAGGAACAGGGTCAGGATCAATGGCACTAACCGACACATCATCCAGATAGATATAGGCACTTCCCGACAACATGGGACTCTTGCCTTTTCGATTGTCCAGGGACGTAAACTGGGTAGTCAGGTTATCGAAGAAATTGCCGATGGTGATAAATTTCTCTCCACCGTGGGCCGTGTAAGTCATTTGCGCCAGCTCCCAGCTGTTCTTTGAGAATGGCTCCTGATGAATAACTGATAGTGTGGGTTTCCGGTTGATGACCAGATCATCCTTGATGTTAAAAGAAGAGTCGGTGAGCAGTAACCCGATCCGATCCACGGAGTAGACCGAATACGAAGCGAGCTTGAAGTAGAATTCAATGTTATAACGACGTCCGGGCTTCAATGGCTCCTTCAGTTCACCCTGGACGTATTCTCGATAACTCCGAGGCTTACTGG
>DNZD01000106.1 GCA_003504855.1 Cytophagales bacterium | reverse complement strand
ACAAGTCGGGTCGGGCGATCTTCAGTCCGGAGGCAATAGCCAGCGCACGGCCGTGGATGCTGTGGAAGCCATAGGTATCCATGTAGTACGGGAAGCGACCGGAACAGCCGATACCCGAAACATAGACGATCTTTTCTTTGGCCAGACCGAGGTCGGGCATCAGGCGCTGCGAGGGTGACAGCACGGAGAGGGCTCCGCAGCCTGCACACCAGCGCACATCCACATTCGGTTTAAAGTCCTTGGCGGTATACACCAGGTTGCCGGCGTGGGGTTTCTCCAGGAGTTCTTCAATGATCGTCTTCATAGGTCAACTGTTAATAACCGTTATGCTTCAACTGCTTTTTCTTCCAATAAGGCCAGGAGTTCGCGTTCGAGTTCGGTGGACTTGAACAACTTGCCTTGTACTTTATGTATTCCAATGATCTTCTTCAGGTACTTGCCCTGCAACAGCAACTGGAGTTGTCCCAGATTCAACTCAGGCACCACCACCCGCTGGAAGCGGTTGAGGATGTCGCCGAGGTTGCGGGGGAAGGGGTTCATGTAGCGCAGGTGGGCAAAGGACAATTGATGTCCGGATGCGCGCAGGCGCTCGTAGGCTGTCTTGGCAGCGCCATAGGTGCTACCCCAGCTTAACATCAGGATGTCGCCTTCCTGTTCGCCTTCTACTTTCAGTTCGGGAATGTCATTTGCGATACCATCCACTTTTTCCTGGCGCAGGTGCACCATTCGTTCGTGGTTGACGGAGTCACTGCTCACATTGCCGGATCCATCTTCTTTCTCGAGACCACCAATGCGGTGTTCCATGCCTTCGAAGCCGGGGATGGCCCACTGACGACGAAGTGTCTTTTCATCGCGCTTATATGGTGCGAAGGTTGTTGAATCGGTAGCAAAGTGCGGATGTATTTCAGGGAGTTCGGAGATGGCCGCTATCTTCCAGGGTTCGGATGCCTGACCGATGTTACCATCGCTGAGGATCATCACCGGAGTCATGTACTTCAATGCGATGCGGGTAGCTTCGAGAGTAACATCAAAGCAATCTGAGGGACTTGCCGCTGCGATGATGGGCATCGGGGCTTCACCGTGACGGCCATACATGGCCATGAGCAAGTCGCCCTGCTCAGGCTTGGTGGGCAGACCGGTGGAAGGACCCGCACGTTGTACGTCGACAATGATCAAGGGCAATTCCGTCATCACGGCAAGGCCCATGGCTTCTGTCTTCAATGACAGACCGGGACCACTGGTGGTAGTAGCTGCGAGGCTTCCGCCGAAAGCGGCACCGATGGCGCTACAGATACCGGCAATCTCATCTTCAGCCTGGAGGTGTTTTACACCGTACTTCTTGTAGCCGGAGATGGCGTGGAGAATGTCAGTGGCAGGTGTGATAGGATACGATCCTAAGAATAATGGCAGGTTGGCTTTGCGTGCGGCTACTACCAAACCCAGGGCAATGGCTTCATTGCCCGTGATGTTGCGGTAGCGACCGGGAGGCAGGGGTGAGCGGTCGATTACATATTGCTTTTGGAAACTGGGAGTCTTCTCGGCGTAGTTCCATCCGGCGCGGAGCACATGGATGTTGGCGAGAATCACATCGTCCTTTCCTTTGAATTTCTTGTTGATCCAGTCCACCGTAGGTTGCAGCGGACGGTTGAATAACCAGTAGGCGAGGCCCAGGGCAAAAATGTTCTTGGTTTTGCTGATGACTTTGGAGGGCACGTTGAGCTCTTTCAACTCGGCCTTGATCTCCTTGGTCATGTCGATGGCATGCACTTCGTATTTGGCGAGGCTGCCGTCGGTGAGCGGGTTGACCGCATACTTGGCGAGCGTCAGGTTGCGTTCGTCAAAACCTTCGATGTTGGCGATGATGATGCCGCCCGGTTTCAGGTTGGCAAGATTCACCTTGAGGGAAGAAGCATTCATGGCCACCAGCACGTCGATATGATCGCCGGAGGTGTGGATGTGCTGCGTCCCGAAGTGAATCTGGAAGGCACTGACCCCATACAGAGTGCCCTCTGGGGCGCGGATCTCCGACGGGTAGTCGGGGAACGTGTTGACTTCGTTGCCTGCAAATCCTGACGTCTCTGAAAACTGGCTTCCGACCAGCTGCATTCCGTCGCCTGAGTCCCCGGCAAAGCGAATCGTGGCTTCTTCGAGGTGTTCAATAATTTTAGTCATACCGAAGGTTAATAAGTCCTTAAACTCACCATGAAAGTAGCCTCCTTCAAGAGGCACAAAAATGACTTTGGTCAGGGAATCAGCCCGTTACCTGCTGAACATAGTCATAGATTGAACTGATGAATCCGATGATTACGATGCCCGCAAAGCACAGGCTCAGGGCCAGTCGTTCGTAACCGGATACAGGCAGGGCAGCAATGGGGGTCTCGTTCTTGTTGATGAACATGGCCTTGACCACCAGCAGGTAATAGTACAGGGATATCGTGGCGTTGAGCACGGCGATAAGGACGAGGATGAAATAGCCCTTGGCGGCAGCCGCGGTGAAGAGAAAGAACTTGCCAAAAAAGCCGGCTACCGGAGGAATGCCGGCGAGGGAGAACAAGGCCAGCAACAGGATCAGGCTGAGCCCAGGATTGGTTTTGTAGAATCCGTTAAAGTCATCCATATTTTCCTTGCCGGTGGCATTCACCACGATGGACAACACACCGAACACGGCCAGGTTGGAGAAGGCATAGATGAGCATGAAGTAGACGATGGTAGTCATGCCCAGGGCGCCGTTGTTTACGAATCCCAACATCATAAAGCCGGCTTGTGTAATGGAGGAGAATGCGAGGAATCGTTTCAGGTTTTTCTGACGAAGGGCAAACAGGTTACCGACAATCATGGTGGTGATGGAGAGGATGTAAGCGGTGGTGGTCCATACTTCCGGTTGTTCACCGAATACGCGATACAAGGCAATCATCAAAGTAAACAGCGCAGCGCCTTTGCTCACCACTGAGAAATAACTGGTGACGGCCAGCGGTGCACCTTCGTACACGTCGGCGGTCCAGAGGTGAAAGGGTACGAGTGACAGTTTGAAGCCCAGTCCGGACATAAAGAAGATGAGCGCAAGGATTGATACCGAGCTGCCATCGCGAAGGAGGGCAATCTCGGAAAAGTGCAAGGTGCCGTACACGCCATACAT
>DNZD01000376.1 GCA_003504855.1 Cytophagales bacterium | reverse complement strand
AACGCAAAGATAAGGGGTGAAAATGGATTCGCAACCCCTAAACCCTAAGATTTTTATAAAAAACGCAGATTATCGGAACCGATATATGGTCTCTGTGCGGTCTGGACCGGTGGAAATCAGCGAGATAGGTACCTCCAGGCGCTGCTCAAGAAATTCTACATAATTCTTCAATGCAGGGGGCAAATTATGCTCAGAAAGGCCTTTCAGGCTACAATTCCAGCCTTCAACCTCCTCATAGAGGGGCACAATTCCAGCATGAATTTGCTCGTAGGGCACATGGTCCGTCACTGTACCATCACTCAGCTGATAACGCGTGCAGACTTTAATTTTTTTGAAAATACTCAGTACATCCGCCTTCATCATCAGCAACTGTGACACTCCATTGATCATAATAGAGTATTTCAGCGTTGGCAGATCAATCCAACCACACCGACGCGGACGGCCTGTGGTAGAGCCAAATTCATTGCCTTGCTTACGGATCGCTTCCCCCTCTTCATTCAATAATTCGGTGGGAAATGGACCACTACCCACCCGGGTGCTGTATGCCTTGAATATGCCAAACACTTCTCCAATATGACGGGGAGCTACTCCCAAGCCTGTGCAGGCACCCGCGCTCACCGTACTGGAACTGGTAACAAAAGGATAGCTACCGAAGTCAATGTCAAGTAAAGAGCCTTGAGCCCCCTCTGCCAGCACCCTGGATCCGGACTTTAATTCATCGTTGAGAAAATACTCGCTGTCGATGAGTCGAAATCCCCTCAAAAATTCCACAGCCTCAAAAAACGGACCCTTCAACTCGTCCCAATTAAATGCCAGCCCGTGTCGCTTCAGAATTTCGCTGTGGGCCGACACCAACTTGTTCAACTTCTCATCAAAGTGGGCCGCCAGCACATCACCTACCCGAAGTCCCTGACGGCCTATTTTGTCCTGATAAGAAGGACCAATGCCTTTTAGTGTGGATCCGATTTTGTCATCTCCTTTTGCTTTCTCCTGGGCCTGATCGAGCAAACGGTGCGTCGGAATGATCAGCGTGGCCTTCTTGGAAATAAAAAGGTTGTTTCGGACATCCAGTTTATACTGCTCTAACTTTTCAATTTCCTGACGAAAAATAATCGGATCGAGCACTACACCGTTCCCGATGATATTCCGGGTACCGGGCCTGAAAATTCCAGAAGGTATCTGATGCAAAACATGTTTAATCCCATCAAATTCAAGGGTATGACCTGCATTCGGACCGCCCTGAAATCGCGCTACCACATCGTACTTGGGTGCCAGTACATCCACGATCTTACCTTTTCCTTCGTCTCCCCATTGAAGACCCAGCAATACGTCTACTTTCATTGAATTAAGGATAGTGGTGGTGGTTATTATTTGCGGGTGACTTCTGCCTCAGATTGAATGATCTGAAAAATCGCATTGAGTTTGGTAATGGCCAACAACTTCTTGACACTTTCGGATGGTTTCATCAGATAGACTTCACCTCCTTTGTTTCTGAATTTGGTGAGTATGGTGATCAACACGCCAATACCACTACTGTTGATATAGCGTAATCCTGAAATATCGATAATACAGGTGAGTACCTGGTGGCTTACGGCTTCATTCACCGCTTCGACCATCCGGGTTCCGTTGTCTTCACCAATTAGATCTCCTGTTATCCGGAGAATGAGGGTGTTGGACTTAATTTCCTGTGCGAAGTTCATACTTTTCTGTTTTCACAATTCTCTTTCGTACACGATGCGTACAAAATTAATGAGTGGTGGACAACTTCAAACTGAAATAGTTCCTCCACGGTATTCTGTATGGTCTGGATTCTCGGATCGCAAAATTCAACGACCTTATGACAATCAGTACAAATCAGATGGTCATGTTGGCGTGATCCATAGGATTTTTCATACTGAGCCTGATTTTTTCCAAACTGATGGCGTGTGACCAGATCGCACTGGGTAAGCAGGTCCAGGGTATTATACACGGTAGCCCTGCTGACGCGGTAGCTTTTGTTTTTCATGTTGAGGTAGAGTGCCTCTACATCAAAATGGCCGGGAAGGGTATAGATTTCCTCGAGAATCGCATACCGCTCCGGAGTTTTCCGCAACGCCTGATTCTCCAGATATGCGGTAAAGATCTTCTTCACCTCCTCAAACAACACAGGATTCAATGCCATAACCGGATGGTGTAAATATAGGTGTTGTATCCGGTACTCGCCGATTTTTCAAATGCCCCTTTCAGCGGAGTTGCCTCGCTGAACGGTGGCCGAATCAAAACGAGCCACTTTCACCACACCTTCAACCTTTTCAAGTTTGCTGATCAGCAGGTCCAGGTGCCTGGTATCATTCACATACAGCATAATTTCTCCTTCAAAAATACCCTGGTCTGACCGGAAGGCGATAGAACTCATATTTACCTTTAGTTCCTCAGAAATGATCTTGGAAACATCATTAATCAAACCCACGCGGTCGGTGCCGATTACCTTAAGCCCTGTGAGGAATGAAACCTCGTGCTGCGACGTCCACTTGGCCTTAATGACACGATTGTTGTGATTGGACAACAGCTCCGGCGCATTGGGGCAATTCGTCCGGTGAATCTTGATGCCTTCGCTTACGGTAACAAACCCAAATACCTCATCGCCGGGTATGGGGGTACAGCACTTGGCCAACTTATACTCCACCACATCCATGTCTTCCCCGATCAGCAGGATATCTTCGTAGGGTGATTTACCAGTCTTGACCTCAGCTTCCGGTTTGGATTCCTGCGATTCCCGTCGCACCGGACCTTCCGGTTTGTAGTCTTTGAATCGACGCAATTCGTTCAATCCAATCTTACCCACCCCTACTTCATAATGCAACTCAAATTGAGAGTTGACATTAAAGAAAGCCCTCATCTGCTCGAAGGTTTGGGTGTTGGCGTCGATCTTGAGTTGCTTGAGTTTTCTCAGCAAGGTTTCCTTCCCATCTTCGGCAACATGGCGTTTGTCTTCGCGGAGCAGGTCTTTGATTTTCGCTTTCGCCTTTTGTGTCACCACAATGCGAAGCCAGTCCTCATTTGGCTTTTGCTTGGAAGATGTCAGTATCTCAATCTGATCTCCGTTCTTCAGGAGGTGATTGATGGGCACCAGCTTCTGATTTACTTTGGCGCCAATACACTTGGCACCAATGTCCGTATGAATTTCAAAAGCGAAGTCCAATGCGGTAGCTCCCGCAGGCAGGGTTTTCAATTCACCCTTAGGGGTAAATACAAATACTTCTTCATTAAACAGGTTACCCCTGAAGTCGTCAACAAATTCGAGGGCGGTCAGGTCCTGGTGTTCGAGCAATTCACGCACGCGCACCAGCCACTTCTCCAAATTGGATTCATGTGTGCCTGCGCTGTCTTTGTACTTCCAATGAGCCGCATACCCCTTCTCGGCGATTTCGTCCATACGGTTGGTACGAATCTGAACCTCAACCCATTGGCCATTTTTTGCCATGACCGTGGTATGGAGGGACTCATAACCATTGGCCTTGGGTGTACTGATCCAATCGCGGAGTCTGTCGGGGTTGGGTGTGTAATAATCCGTGACGATGGAATACACCTGCCAGCAGAATGATTTTTCGTGCTCCAGTGATGTATCGAGGATGATGCGAATGGCGAACAGGTCATACACTTCTTCAAAAGGTATGTTTTGCTTGCGCATCTTATTGTAAATCGAAAAAATTGATTTGGGGCGGCTCTTTATTTCATATGCAATCTTGAGTGTATCGAGCTCTTCCTTGATGGGAGCGACAAACGCTTTGATGAATTTATTACGCGAGGCCCGGGTCTCATCAATCTTGTTGGCGATGTCCCTGTATACTTCATAATCAGTAAACCTCAGGTAGAGGTCCTCCAATTCTGTCTTGATGGCATTGAGCCCCAGGCGATGCGCGAGGGGCGCGTACAAATAAATGGTTTCAGAAGATACCTTGAGTTGCTTGTTGCGTGGCATGCTCTCCAACGTGCGCATGTTGTGCAACCGGTCAGCCAGTTTAATCAGGATTACCCGCACATCCTCCGAGAGGGTGAACAGCATCTTTCGGAAGTTTTCTGCCTGGGCGGAGGTGCCATACTCAAATACACCCTTAATCTTGGTCAGGCCATCGACAATCTTGGCGATCTTCTTGCCAAACATCCGCTCGATATCCGACAATTCGATGTCGGTGTCTTCCACGACATCATGGATCAGGGCAGCGATAATGGAGGTTGTGCCCAGTCCGATTTCCTCCACACAAATCTCCGCCACCGACAGCGGGTGGAAAATGAATAGTTCGCCCGACTTTCGCCGCATATCCTTGTGGGCTTCGAGGGCGAGTGTAAAGGCGCGTTTAATCCGCTTGGCATCACCGTCTTTCAGGATGGGTTTTGCCTTGCGCAAAAGACGCCGGTAGCGACTAATGATCTCTCTTTTCTCCTCCGCAGAATCTATGACAGCCGCCGTGACCAAGTAGTTTTGTTTTAGGGACTTCTATGCTAACGAATTATCTCTAAATTTGCACTCCCTTTTCCGAAAAACCGCGTTTTTCGGTGAGGATAGTGAAGATTTTAGTGGGCGTACAGTGAATGATCCGGATCTAACCCGGTTTTGAAACTGACTCACCCGATTGCAAACGTGAGATTTGCGGATGTGGCGTAATTGGCAGCCGC
>DNZD01000114.1 GCA_003504855.1 Cytophagales bacterium | reverse complement strand
GGTATTGTAGTTCGTACGGATCCCGAACGACTGAAGGTGGTAGTCACCAACCTGATCAGCAACGCGGTAAAGTATAGTGATACCGGCAAAAACTCCTTTGTGCGAATCAATTCCATGCAGGAGCACAATACCTGGAAGTTTGTTGTCGCGGATAATGGCATCGGCATCGAGGCACAGCACATCCCGAAGGTATTTGAGATGTTTTATCAGGCGCATGCCAACTCCCAGGGGTCTGGATTGGGTCTCTATATTGTAACCGAAGCTGTAGATCGTCTGGGTGGAAAGATTCAGGTTGATTCCAGGTATGCCATCGGAACCACGTTTACCGTGACCCTCCCCATGGATAATCAGGCAATCCAGGACTGAACTATCGCTTTTTCGACGGTGCCACGGTCACCGGTTGCTCCACCTGCATCACGGCAGCCATGGTCTCAATTCCTTCCCACAGGTATTTCAGCATGATGTTTTCATTCTCGGCGTGTTGGTTGTTGTCGTAGTTTACTACCGGAATAGTTATCGGCTGCGTGTGCAGCAACTGCTCGTATAGAAATAACGGGAGGCTTCCTCCTGCTGATGGAACCCTGATGATGGGATAGTCAACGGTACGCTCCATGGCCTTGGCAATCTGTTGCGCGATAGGCAAATCCATAGGCGTGCGCTGTGCATTGTATCCCCCCTTTCGTTTGGTGATCTTTGCGATGAGCGGAAACTGCTTACGTTCGGTATCGGTAGGCTCGTGGTCCAGTACGGTATAGCCCTTGCTCTGCACGTAGGCGATCAACTTATTGACCTGACGGTCGGCATCGTTGCCGGCTACAAGCCTGAGGTCGATCACAGCGGTGGCTTCGGTGGGAATGACATTCGCTGCCATTGCGCCAACGTTCGCACTTTGAATGCCATTGATATTTAATGTCGGGATGGTAAGCAACTCCATAAAGCTCCGTCCATCTCCATCTGGCCGAGCCAGTGCCAGGTCTTCCTGCAGGATGCTCTCCACTGGAGGTATGGCAGCTACTGCCTTGCGCTCCGTCTCTGATAAGGGAGTAACATCGTCATAGAATCCGGGAATAGTGACCATGCCCTTCTCATCTTTCATCGAAGCCAGCAGTTGCACCAATCGCATGGCAGGGTTAGGCGCCCAATTGCCGTAGTTGCCACTGTGCAGCGGTCTTTTGGAACCGTATACCTTGATATCCACATTCACATCTCCACGCACACCAAACACGATCTGCTTTCGGCCCGTGATATGCCGGGGTCCGTCACAGATCACCCATTGGTCGGCCTGGATCAGGTCTTTATATTTCATGAAGATATCAGCCAGATGGATCGAACCGGCTTCTTCTTCTCCTTCAAAGAAGAACTTGATGTTCACGGTAGGCTTGGCCCCCGAGGCATACAGGGCTTCGTAGGCAGCCATGATAGCAAAGACACCAGCCTTATCGTCAGAAGAACCACGGCCATACAATCGATCACTGGGTTTGGCAGGCTCATCTTTCGGAAAGGGAATGATTTTGCCGCCGCGGTCCAGACGGTCGGTGGCCAATACGGGGTTAAATGGTTCCAGTCCTTCTGCCCACTGTTTTGGGTTTACCGGTTGACCATCATAATGGGCATAAAACGCAAGTGTAGTTTTCGCACCCGGTGTTTTGACTTCTCCATATACTACCGGAGCTGACCCGGATTGTCCGGAGGACAGTAGTTGGGCTTTTATCCCTTTTCGCTCCAGAAAACCCTTAATCCAGTTGGCGTTCCGGATCATGTTTAGCGAGTCGCCCAGCACATTGGGTATGGAAAGAAATTCCCGGTATTCATTCAGCCACCGCTGCTGATTTTCAGGTTTGTTGACATAATTCTTAACAGGTACTTGTTGTGCAAAGGCAAGCGAGGTGATTAGGAGAAGAATCGGGATCAGTCTCATGTGACAGGGTTTAGGCCATTTGTAAAAATACACTTTCAACCCATTTTACCATCGGTAAAATTCTGTGACCGGGATAGCTGGCAATTTGTATCTTCCCAAAGTCAAAAATCCTTTGTTATGAACAACCTTCGTTACTTGTTGCTGACCCTGGTGTTGGTGGCGTCATGTTCCGGTCCGCAATCAGGCTCAGATGCTTCTGGCCAACTACGGGATTTTCTGGTTCAGTTTTCTGCTGAGGAAGAAGAGGAAGCCGGAGACCGGACCCTGAGCGAGGCCTATTTTTCTGAACAGCTTTCCCGCACAACATCCTTACTGAAAAGACTCGAGGCTATTCCGAAGGAACAACTGAAAGGTGACGATTTGGTTGATTGGAAATTCGCTCATAGCATCCTCCGGGGCCGGGAATTGCGTCAGGGGTCCATGAAGCCCTGGACCAAAAACCCGCGGTTGTTTATGGTTTTTACGCAGATATCCGGATTAATAGAGCGACCTGGTAAACTGGATGCCAAATTGAACGAAGTTGAAAAACGACTGCGACTGGTGCCTGAACAATTGTCCAACGGACAGAAATTGCTCAACACGTACATTCCCCGTTTTCAGGAACTTAGTTTGTTTATGGCTGAAAATGGCAAAGTATTGTTCGATCGCGACTTACCTGCGTTTATTGCCCAAGCAGGAAGCCGCGCCGATACACTCACCCAACTGACCCAAGCGGCGGGTAAGTCGCTGGACGAGTTCATCACCTACCTCAAAAATGATTTACCCCGACTTCCGCAGGGAGAATTTGGCATTGGCAAAGCTGCGTATGAGGAGATGCTTCGCGACGAATACCTGATCACCTACGGCTCCGACAGTCTGTACCGATTTGGCTGGAGCCAGTTTAACAAAACCGTAAAAGAACTGGAGGCACTGGCAAAGACCATTGACCCCAAAAAGACCTGGCAGGAATTGGCCCGTGATATCAAAAACGATTATCCGTCTCCCGATAGCATGATTCAGGCCCACCAGTATTGGGTAGACAAATCGCGGGAACATATCGTGGGCAAAAACCTGATACCTATCCCCTGGCCTGAGCGCGTCCGGGTGGTGCCACGGGCAGAGTACCTGCGCAAGACATCGTACTATGGCAACTTCTCCATTGCTAGAGGCAAGGACAAGGATAGCATCTTCACTTCAGAATGGATGATTAACCCATTTGAACACCAATGGCCTGAGCAACGTAAGCAGGAATACCTGGTTGAACACGACTATGGCGTAATCATTGTTACCGCTCCCCACGAGACGTATGGCGGTCATCACGTGCAGGGTTTATACCAGATGCACAATGAGCGTCCCTTCCGTAAGAACCATGGCATCTCCATTTTCAGTGAGGGCTGGGGTTTGTACAATGAACAACTGATGCAGGAGACCGGATTTTTTCCTACCGAACGTATTCACCTGCGCCAATTGCAGCTTCGGCTGTGGCGCAACGCCCGCGTGATCTACGATGTGGGCATGCACACCGGCCAGCTTTCTTACGAGGATGCCATCAAACTGATGACCGATCAGGTTGGCTTCCTTCGGTGGGCGGCGCAACTGGAAGTGGACTCTTCTTCTGCCTCCCCCGGTTACTTCATTGGCTACTTCATGGGGATGACCGAAATACTGGCTATGCGGGAAGACTACCGCAAATTGATGGGACCCCGGTTTACCTTAACCGACTTCCACGAAAAATTACTGAAGATTGGCAATATGCCGCCGGCGTTGATGCGGGAGGCATTGTTTCAGTCAGCTACACGCTGATCCACACATCGGATTTCGGCTGCGCATCAAACACCCACCGGGGTGTGATGTCGAGGTACGGGTAGTCTACCTTGGTAAGGTAAAGACCCTGAGGGAAAGCTACGTTCAATGGTTCCTTCGACCGTTTGGTGATCAGGCGATGTTCCAACTCATCGACAGTCATCTCACCGATGCCAATCCGGATCATATTACCAACGAGTATGCGCACCATCTTGCCCAGAAACCGGTTGGCGCTGATCTGGAATCTGAACTTGTCTCCTGCCCTGTTGTGGAACCATTGTGCCGATGAAACCTGACACAGCGTGTTGTGGTGATCTCCAGGTACCGTGCAGAGTGCGTGGTAATCAGTGTACTTCAGCAACAATCCTGCGGCCGCCTGCATCTTATCCAGTTGCAGGTCTGGAGTCAGGTACAAGGAACTGAGTGGGTCAATGAAAGGATCCTTGCGGGTGTGGATAAAGTAATCGTAAGTCCTGCGGGTGGCATCATATCGGGCATGCTGACGGGGTGCCATCGGAAACATGTCGAACATTGAAATATCGGAAGGCAGTTGTTTGTTCAACCTGAACAAGAGGTCGTAGTCACCGGAATACTTCAGATCGCTGTGGAAGAAAAACTGGCTGGCATGTACCAACGCATCGGTGCGGCCACAGCCCATGATGGAAACCGGTTGCTTCAGCGCCTTGGTCATGATACCTTCGATAACTCCTTGCACACTGGTGCCCCTGGCCTGCCTTTGCCAGCCGCGATAGGCAGTGCCCTGATAGCCGATATGGAAGAAGTATCGCGTTGCGTTCATTATTCAGCTCAGAAAGAAAATTGTATCTTGAATGGCCAACCGACCTAAACCTGACTGTTCATGAAGAAGCTGGGCTTTAAAATCCTTGCCAAACTCAATAAGTTGTTTCTTCCCAGCCTTAGTAAGCTGGACATGAACCGACTCTCCAAACGGGACAAGGCCCTCATTGCCTACAAATACTGGGTGGTGATGCATATCCTCGATTAGACGCTATCAAAAGTAGGCCTTATGTTCGGCCTGCGTGCAAATCAGAAACTCCCGGTGGGTAGGATTGTTTTTCAAAAACTCTACAAATACCTCTTCCGGTTTGATTCCCTCTTCTCCTACCCGTTTCAGTGAAGTCCGGACCCCGTTGGCATCTACATAATAAAAGCGAGGATACGCTTCATTAAAAAACCGGGTGATGGGTCTAACATACCTGCTGTCTAGCCTGCCCAGGGTATCCAGGGTAAGCACTACTTCATCTGCCTCTATGCGGGGTTCAATTCCCGCTGGTTGGCCAAAATTAATCTCAATCTTACCATGATAGCCTTCCGGAATCAGATAAGCTTCATATCGATAAGCGCGCCACTCTTGCACATAATCAACACCCGCCTGTATGCCATACCAGGCCACCAGGGCCATCCACCAGTATGACAACAGGTATTTATACCATTGCTTAAGGCTGCTTTTGAAAATAAAATAGATACCAGCCGCATAGATCACTGCCAGGATAAATGGCCCAAGGGGCCAGCTACCCCGGTTGTAGAAATAGTTGTTAATGGGATTGTACAATAACACCGCGAAGGCCTCCAGGCTGAGGCCGGCAATTACATTAAACGCCGATGATGAACGCGAGGTGTTCATTTGTTCGTCATTCCTTTCGTAGGCCGTGTGAGTCTGTAGAAAAGAACAGCTGCCCGTTTAGCTTGCATCGACAGGGTACGCGGATCCGCTTGCTCATGTACGGTGTGGCCGCCAGCGGAACCCAACCCGAGGCCATCCATAGCCATGTCAACATAACCTGCCGTAAAAGAAATGTCGGCAGCACCGGCCTTGCGGGGATGCACCGCTACCACCGGCCCATACCCCAGGTCTTTGCTCACCTTATCAAAGTAGCTCAGCAATTGGTAGTTGCCATCCGTCGGAGCCAGCGGTGGATATCCTTCACCAAAACTTATGGTGGCTCTGGTACGCGGAAGGCTGGCCGCTACAATCTTGCGCATGGTTTCCTGTGTGTTTGCCAATTGTTCCGGCGACATGGCCCGAATGTCGCCGGTAACGACAACCTCTTTCGAAACAATATTTGCCTTGCCTTCGGCCGAACCCGCATCCATGGGCTTGTCGTGATGAAGTGCCGAACCCCCGAGAATAAGTCCGGGGTTAAACGTGAGATTAGGCTCTTTGGAAAGTGCTTCGTAGAAGCCCGTGAGTATTCGGCTGGCTTCGTAAATGGCACCTGCCCCCACCGCTTCCGTGAATAGTTGGGACGAATGCGCAGGTGTTCCGGTCACCATAAGTTCCCAATTGGATGAACTTCGTCTTGCGATCACTGCGGTGCGCGGGTCACCGGCGCCATCTTCAAAGCCAATGGCAATATCTGCCGCCTTCGCAGCTTCAATAAGATCATGCCTAGCCAGCGACAACGGCTTACCACTCAATTCCTCATCACCCGTCATCACCACAATGACGTTCATATCCTTTAACACATTGGCATCCTGTAATGCTTGTAACGCATATATGATTGCGACATCGCCGCCCTTCATATCCCCAACGCCTGGCCCCGTCATCACCGAGTCATTCACATAAGTAAACTCCTGAAACGGGCTTGTTAACTCAAACACGGTATCCAGGTGACCAATCAGCAACAGGGTCTTGCCAGTGCCTTTGTGTTCGGCCACCAGATGGCCTGCGCGCCCAAATGGTGCGCCATCCACCCAGCGGGTTTGAAAACCGAGTGCATCCAGTCGCGTCCGAAAGATTTGACCAACTTTTCGCACCCCGTCAAAATTCATGCTGCCACTATTGATGTTCACCACCTCCCGGAGCAGGTCGAGTGCTTCCTTCTTATGCGCCTCAACCGAGGCTGCCATTTTTTGCTCTGGTTTGGTCAGTTGCCCCATGACCGAAATGGGGAAAAGCAGGAGCAGGAAAATTCGTTTCATGATCTAGCGAATGGGTTGTGTAAGGATACTGAGGCATG
>DNZD01000253.1 GCA_003504855.1 Cytophagales bacterium | reverse complement strand
TTGCTTCGCTTCGCTCGCAATTGGTGCCAACCAAACTTCAACTTTACGCGTCATCGCGAGCCTGGCGAAGCGATCCAACCCTGCGCCGTCGGAGCATCAACAACGGATAGCTTCGCTACTACCTCGTCAGTGAAATTTCACATATTTTGCAGACCCAAGCACACTGATGACATTTCTCTCTCACCGTACCCGGATCATTCTCGCCTTTGCCGTGATCTATATTGTCTGGGGTACAACTTTCCTCGGTGTACAGGTGTCCCTGAAGAGTTTTCCTCCGTTTATGTTATCGGCCCTGCGACTCCTGCTGGCCGGTGGCGCCTTGGCGGGTTATTGTATGGTCATCGGGGAGGGGTTGCCACCAGGCAAGGAATTGCTGAAGCACGCCGTGTTGGGGGTCATCATATTTGTAGGTGGCATTGTGGCGGTGGTCTGGGCACAACAGTTTATCCCTTCAAGTTTTGCTTCGGCTATCATCACCACGCCATTCTGGTTCGTGCTGCTTGACCGCCGGCAATGGAAGTACTACTTCAATAACAAGTTCATTTTGTTGGGATTGATCATGGGGTTTGCGGGAGTGGTACTGCTCATGGCTTTTAAGCCTGGCAGGGCCGGATCTGACTCCGAACTTATGCAAACCCTCTCTGTGCTCATGATCGTGATGGGAAGTTTTTTCTGGGCATCTGGGAGTCTATACCTGCGCTACAATCCCAGCCCGGTATCGGTGTATACCAGCACGGCCATTCAGATGTTAAGTGCGGGAAGTGTCGCCTTGCTGATTAGCGCCGTGACGGGTGAACCGGGGTCTTTCGACATAGCCTTGGTCCGTTTGGATTCCCTCATGGCGTTGGTCTACCTGGGCCTGGTGAGTTCGATGATGGGCTTTCTGTGTTTTATGTGGCTTATTAAGGTGCAGCCACCCGCGGTGGTGAGTACGTACGCCTATGTGAATCCGCTGGTGGCAACACTGCTGGGCTGGGCATTGGCGAACGAGCAGATTTCAGGTACGCAGTTGCTGGCGTTGGGATTAATTCTTTCCGGCGTATTGATGGTGAACTTGCCGAAGTACCTGGCTAAGATCTGACGCTGCGTCCTTCCATTGTTGGGTGCTCGGCACTTGTATTACCTTTTGCATTTATCATTTTATATTTTCCATTTTACATTTTCGCCGGTTTCGTTGTTGGGTTTCGGCGCATGAGTGTTATTCTAAGTCTGTTTTTGCTCCAATCGGAACTACAGCGAGGCTAACGAGCTTCACTCGGGTAAATATCCATCGAAAGGAGTATCGGTTATTGAACAGCCAATATTTAGCTTGGTCACTCAGCGTTCGACTGAAAACTTACCAAATAAAAACAATTGCAAGATGAAAAGAATCATGGCTGTATCGTTCATTATGATGGGCATGACCATCATTGGATGTTATCAGAGCAATTACATTTCTCCCCAGGGACTCAATGGACAGGGTGGTTTGTGGCGTAATCCCGCCAAGTCAAATCCTGTCACCCTTGGCTGCAGTACGGCGGGCAATCAAGGAACTGCAACATGGTTGAAGAACAGCAGCTATAATTGCCATGGATATGTTCGGGGTGCCCTAATCAATCACCTGACAGATGCCACTGGAATGCCAAATCCCGGGGCAACTTTTACAGTAGGTAACACCATTCAAAATGACCCTAACTTTATTCGCGTCTGCTCAAAGGGTGACGCACAGGCCCTGGCACAGCTACCGATTGGGATGGATCACTCGGCGCTTATTATTGGTTCTACCTATACCTATGCAACTCCAGGCCCGGGTTATGTCTGGG
Source organism: Cytophagales bacterium (assembly GCA_003504855.1). GTDB lineage: Bacteria > Bacteroidota > Bacteroidia > Cytophagales > Cyclobacteriaceae > ELB16-189. The sequence goes on along the minus strand of DNZD01000253.1, from coordinate 3,105 downwards.
TCACGGGAATGCCTTTGCATTATGGCACTCCATGTGACTACGAATACTATGCTGCCATTCCGGATGTCACAGTTACAGGCCCAGTGAAGTCTGGCAATAACTATACATTTACACTTAACAAAGCCAATCATTCATTTATCACGGTTGACGCAGGTCGCTGGTCTATTCCGGCAGGTTTTACGGTGGTGGGTTCTGCTACCGACACACAGGTGACCATTACCCCCAATGCAAACACAGGACCTGGGACCTATACGGTCACGGCTTCGATCAAGACATCTGCACTTAATGGGTCTTGTCTGAAAGGAGTAAATGGTATTGAGAATGCAACCAATTACATACCAACAAGAACAGGTCAGGTTACCCTGGCACCCAATTGCACAGGCACCCTCGATGGCGGGTCACTAAATACCGTAAACAGTGTAACCTATGGAACCCATCAGGTGGTAATGAACGCTTATCCGCTCACCTGGGTGAAGACTTCCGGTACGGCCACCTGGTTTACCGGTGATTCCGGCCATACGGTGAGTATTACCCTCACCAGTGGTTCTGCAAGTTTCCATGTGTATGGCTCGGGTTGTGATATGAACTACACTTTCTTCCCGCATTGATCCACCGCCGAAACCTGACACAGAATAACGGCCTTCAATTACAAACAGAGACCAGAAAAGTCTCTGTTTGTTTCATCACTATACTTCTCCGAGATTTACCAGTGTATGACCATCCGTGATCAGTCACTTGATGTCCTTAAAGATCATCTGGAGCGGAAGATTTCGCTTACTCTGACGGAGTTTGATTTTCTCACATCACTGCTGAAATCCAAATCCCTGAAGAAGGACGAGTGCCTGATCCGCCCCGGGGAAATATGCAAGTATGAATCGTTTATTACAAAAGGTTGCCTGAAGTCGTTTTACGAAGACGACCGCGGCACGGTGCACATCGTGGACTTCTGCGTGGAAGGATGGTGGGCCGATGACCTGTACAGCTTCTTCACACAGACACCTTCCCGGTCAACCATCATGGCGATCGAACCCACCGAGGTGCTTCAAATCAGCTTTCGCGACCTGGAGCTACTCTATGAGAAGGTCCCGAAGTTTGAACGCTTCTTCCGTCTTCTTTTCCAGCGTGCCTACATCGCTCAACGTGAGCAAATTAATTTGATGTTGTCCGCCACGGCGGAAGAACGTTACCGTATCTTTCTTCAAAAGAAGCCCTACGCCGAGGAGCGCTTCTCACAGCAGGACATTGCATCCTACCTGGGCATCACCCCCCAATTCCTGAGCGCAATGAAAAAAAAGTTGCGTGGTTAAGGTAGATTAATTTTTCTGCCCCTGCGGTTTTGTTGCTTTGTCTAGTACCGGTCAGTAAAGACTGTTGCGAACCAACATGCTACCTAAACTCCTGCCTCGTTTGAAAGGCCTGCCTGTCATGCTTTCGGCCGCTGTGGTCATTTCCGCATTTGCGCCCGCCGGAACACCCGTCAATATCCAAACAAACAACACTGCGGCTGTGACTTTCACGATCCGGCCGTTGGAAGAAACAGAAGAAACCACCATGGATGACAATGCAATTGCCTACGCCCAGGATATTACCCGCCAGCTGTTTGAGGCCGTCGAGAAGAACAATCTCATCGTCGCTGGTAAGTCCGAGGAACAGTTGTCGCAAGAAATTGAAAAGCTTGCCCTGGAACAGTTCAAGGTGGACCAGCATTGGCACAAGAAGATCGTACGCACCGGCCTGAATACACTCGCTACGTACGTGGACAACCCGGCCAATCGTTTCATACAGCATGGTGATATCCTTTTCATTGATTTTGGCCTGATTGTTAACGGGTATGAATCGGACTATGCGCGCACCTATGTTTTGGGAAAGGATCCCCGCAAGCTCAAATTGAAACAGGATGTGGAGAAAGCCTGGTACGAGACCCGGGAATGGATACTTCAACAGAAGAAACTCACCGGCGCGGAATTGTTTGCATACACCCGTAAGAAAGCCCAGGAGTATGGATGGACTTCTGCCGGCGAGATAGCCGGCCATATTGTTGGCAAGTACCCGCACGAGCAGCCCGCCAACCCCAAGAGCATGGAGTTGGACGTGCATCCAGACAACCCGTTTGATATTTTGCTGCGCGACGCCTCAGGCAACAAAAGACATTGGATTCTGGAGATGCACTTTGTGGATGAAGAGGACGGAATAGGAGGATACTTTGAGCAATTGATATAATCGTCGAAGTGCCATGAAACTCGTAAGAAATGACCGACCCGCGTTGCTGCTGGTTGATATCCAAAAGGGGTTTGACAACCTGGAATACTGGGGTGGCCACCGCAACAATCCCTATGCGGAAGAGCGCGCCAGCCAACTGCTGGAGCACTGGCGCCTGCTCAACCTGCCCATCTTTCATATCCAGCACTGTTCCACCATTCCCACGTCGATGCTACATCCTTCCAATCCGGGTAATGAGATCAAAGACATTGTGAAGCCACTCGAACATGAGACGGTGATCTGGAAGAACGTGAATAGTGCCTTTATTGGCACAAACCTGCGAGAACGATTGGATGATGACAACATCACACGCCTCGTGGTGGTGGGCATGACCCCCGATCATTGTATTTCTACCACCGTCCGGATGGCAGGAAACTTTGGCTATGATACCCTGCTGGTATCCGATGCCACGGCCACGTTCGACAGGATCAGTCCACATGGACAGTTATTTCCCGCATCCCTGATTCACGAAACCGCTCTCACCAGCCTCCATGGTGAATTTGCTACCGTCGTCACCACCAACGACGTGGTTAAAAGCCTTCATGGATTGAAGGCAACGAGGTAACACCCCGTTCCGTTGTTGGTGTTCGTCGCCTGTATTACCCTTTTACATTTATCATTCAATATTTTTCATTTTACATTTTCGCCGGTTCCGTTGTTGGTGTTCGGCGCCAGGACGTTGTACGAGACAGTAATAAATAAACCCTGAGAGGTTCTTAATTCAACAATAAGCGCCGGTCACCAACAACGTTAAAGTCACGACAGTAGTCAAGAATTCCGCTCCAGGGCCGCGTGGCCCCGTCATTGCTTCCATTCCCGATGGCTATCGGGACGATCTTCGCGTCC
>DNZD01000304.1 GCA_003504855.1 Cytophagales bacterium | reverse complement strand
GTTCGATGGTTTATATCGCTCATCACCGGATTCCCTATAGGCGGCATTCAGAAGACGTATCACGTGATTTCTTCCCAGGCGCTCGCACCACTCAAACGGGCCCCATGGATAATTGGTGCCTAGTTTCATGGCAAGGTCAATGTCTTCACGCGTTGCTGTGCCATCTTCCAGCGCGGCATAAGCTTCATTGATGATTCGCGCAATAATCCGAGGCGCTGCCATCCCGGCCTGATCGGCAACCATCCCATACGCTGTGCCCAGCGAGGTCAATACCTGCTTCATTCCTTCCTGGTCCTCCGGCCGCGCACAACTTACTTCCAGCAGGGATCGGTTGAACAACGTGGGCAACCCGCAAAAACCAAACAATTTGCGATCGACACCCAGGGTTCGAAGGCTTACAAAGGAGCAATTAAGAAATATGCTACCGGCCGACTGCAAATAGATGGCAATACGCCCGGCATGATCATGAATAGTGAAATCAAAGAGCACATCTTCTTTGGTGATCGACAATGGGTCTTGCGCAAATTCAACCCGGTGAACAGATCCAAATTTCTGCCGCGCTTCTTCCAAGTTCGTTGCATCCCCTACAATGAAGATCTGCATGTGTCGTCCCGTTCGGTGTTTTTTGTGATATTTGAATCAAAAGTACCACTTCCCATGGCAAAACAAGTCGTGTATTCAGCGCAGGCCCCCGAACCCATTGGTCCTTACAGCCAGGCCATACAATCCGGCAACATGTTATTCCTGTCCGGTCAAATCGCGATTAACCGGTCTACGGGACAGCTCGTTACTGGCACGATTCAGGAAGAAGCCCATCAGGTGATGAAGAACCTGTACGAGGTACTCAAAGCCGGCGGCATGGATTTCTCCCATGTCGTGAAATGCACCATCTTCATGAAAGACTTGTCCCAATTCAGCTTCGTGAATGAGGTCTATGGTTCCTATTTTCAAAAAGAACCACCAGCCCGTGAAACGGTGGAAGTAAGCCGACTGCCACGCGATGTGAACGTTGAGATTTCCTGTATTGCGGTGAAGTAGTCGTCTCCGGCCCCGGAGGGATTTTGTACCTTTGACCCTTCCGTTTGACCATGAGAGACGTTCGTGTTCGTTTTGCCCCCAGTCCCACCGGTGCCCTGCACATTGGCGGGGTTCGTACTGCCCTATATAATTATCTGTTAGCGCGACAACACCGCGGCACGATGATTCTTCGCATAGAAGACACCGACCAGGGGCGCTATGTACCCGGTGCTGAACAATACATTATTGATGCCCTGACATGGGCCGGGATCACCATTGACGAGGGCGTAAGCAAAGGGGGTCCGCATGCACCTTATCGTCAATCTGAACGCAAGCCAATTTACAAACAGTACGCCCAACAACTGATTGACCACGGTCGTGCCTACTATGCCTTTGATTCTGCCGAAGAGTTGGAAGCCATGCGCGAACGACTTAAAGATGTGGCAGGTGCCAATCCACAATACGGGAGCCAGACACGCTTGCAGATGGTTAACTCCCTCACACTTTCGGCTGATGAGGTAGGCAAACGCCTGAATGCTGGCGCGCCCTATGTCATCCGCTTACTCGTGCCGGGAAATGAGGAGATTCATCTTACTGACCTCATCCGCGGCGAAGTGACGGTGCACTCATCCACCATCGACGACAAAGTACTGATGAAGTCTGACGGTATGCCCACCTACCACCTCGCCAACGTAGTGGATGACTACCTGATGAAAATTTCTCATGTGATCCGTGGCGAAGAGTGGCTGCCGAGCGCACCCCTCCATGTATTGCTGTATCGCTACCTGGGATGGGAACAAGACATGCCGCAGTTCGCACACTTACCCCTGCTCCTCAAACCGGATGGCAACGGCAAATTGAGCAAGCGCGATGCCGATAAGATGGGCTTCCCGATCTTCCCGTTGAATTGGACAGATCCTGCCAGTGGCGAATTGGCGCAAGGCTTTCGCGAACGCGGATACCTGCCTGATGCCCTCATCAACTTCCTGGCTTTTCTGGGATGGAACCCCGGAACAGAGCAAGAACTTTTTTCAATGGATCAATTGATTCAAGCTTTCTCCATTGAGCGAATCGGCAAAGCCGGAGCGCGCTTTGATATACAGAAAGCCCAGTGGTTCAACCAACAATACCTGAAAATCAAACCGGATTCGGATCTGACGACCGGGTTCATGGATTCGGTCGTCGCTGGCGGGCATAGTTGTACACCGGACAAGGCCGCCAAAATCATTCATGCATTGAAAGAACGTGTCACCTTCCCACAGGATTTCTGGGAGCAGGGAAAAATATTTTTTGTCGCGCCAACGACTTATGATAATCAGCTGGTGGCAAAAAAGTGGAATGCTGATGTCGCAAAAGTACTCGGTGCCTATGCCGACGAACTGGAAGGAGCTACTGCAATTACCGCTGAATCCGCCAAAGCACTGTTGGAATCAGTTGCAATGAAATTGAATATCAAGCCCGGACAGATTCTTCAGGTGCTGCGGATGACCATCACCGGTGGTTCCTCCGGACCGGACCTGATGGCAACCCTGGAAATCCTGGGCAACGCAGAGTCTGCCCGGCGCATCCGAAATGCGATACAAAATATCCCTCTCGCATCATGAGCAAAAAACCAACCAAAGTAAAGCCCAAGGCAAGGGTACACAAAGACCTCGATGGGCTGGATGTATCGATTGACTCCTTTGGCGAAATCCGATCGAATACCAACATCGAGAAGATCAATGAGTTTCTCAACAAGAACGTTGACGACAAGAAACTCCTGGACCGCGAAGACTCCGAAAGGAAAAAAGCGGGCAAAAAGAAATAGCGGCGGCCATAACCTGCTTGTATTTCTTTCCGTTTGTACTCCCAATCCACGACACCCATGAATTCTCACGAAATCGACTATCAAATTAAGGGCGAAAGCATTCAGATTGTAGAAATCGAGCTCGACCCTACAGAAACTGTGATTGCAGAAGCCGGTGCCATGCTTTTTATGGAAGAGGGCATTCAATTTGAAACTAAAATGGGGGATGGCTCGACGGCCAACCAGGGTCTGTTTGATAAATTGCTCTCTGCAGGAAGTCGTGTACTCACCGGGGAGTCTTTGTTCATGACTCACTTTACCAACCGGGGCAACCGCAAAGCAAAGGTGGGATTTGCCGCACCCTACCCCGGTACGGTAATTCCGATCGATCTGGCCACCATGTCCAATCGTGAGCTCATCGTACAGAAAGATGGATTTCTCTGTGCAGCATTCGGCACAAAACTTTCCATTTTCTTCAACCGTAAGTTCGGAGCAGGCCTCGTAGGTGGAGAAGGATTTATCCTTGAAAAACTTCAAGGCGACGGTAAAGCATTTGTTCACGCTGGTGGTACAGTGATCGAACGCACCCTGCAAAACGAGACCCTTCGGGTAGACACAGGTTGTGTCGTAGCTTTTGAATCACACATCGACTTTGATGTGGAAACCACGGGCAGTCTTCGCTCCATGGTTTTTGGTGGCGAAGGAATCTTTGTTGCCACCTTGCGAGGCACTGGAAAAGTATGGCTGCAATCCATGCCCATTCGCCGATTGGTTTCAGCACTCTCACCCTACGGAGCAAACAGCCGCAAAGAGGGTTCAAGTTTGTTGGGTGAGTTCCTGAAAGGATGATTATCTCATCCAGGGAAGACGGGGCATAATCGACGGCACACGCTTGCGATAGTTCCGGTACTCGTCTCCAAAGGTGCTAATCAACTTTTGCTCCTCGAGGTAAATGCCGATAGGCAGATAAGCCCAGATACATAGGCATGAAATCAGCGTGGGCCAATTCGGTATAAACAAGAAGAACCCGACAGTGATCAAGATTATTCCGGAGTAGATTGGATGGCGCACCACCCCCAACAGTCCTGTTGTGAGTAGTTTTGATGTTGGCTCATCTTTAAGTCCCAGGAAAGAGCGTAGCGGATAGTGACGAAAACTCAATTGAATCGTCATCACGCCAAAAGTGGCCAGCATCAGGCTTACGTATCTGCCTACTCCACCGCGATCAAAGAAATAGGGTGATGGAATCCGGCTCACCATCCAGAACAAAACAATCAAACCAACCGTGGACACCAGAGAATACCACAGGCGGTAACTGCGTGGGTTGAGTGGAATGCGCTGCTTCATGCCCGCTGATGCCAAAATGCTGTGCGCGGCGAGATAAAGAATCCAGGCGATGGCCAAGGTGATTAACATCATGAATAAAGGTAACGAGGTTATACCGATTTGGTGAATCGTGAGTAATTTTAGGTCAGAACCAGATGAAAAAAATCAAACTTGGATTAATTCGCGAAGGCCGCATTCCGCCCGACAAGCGCGTAGCTTTCACACCGGCACAGGTTGAAGAAATTATGCAACGGTATCCCGGTGTGGAGGTAGTCGTTCAAACCAGTCCCCTGCGTTGCTTCGAAGACCACGAATACAAAGCTGTTGGTGTCGAGGTCGTGGACCAGGTTGCTGATTGCGATATCCTCATGGGCATCAAAGAGGTTCAAATTCCTGATTTGCATGCCGGGAAAACCTATCTGTTCTTTTCCCATACGTTGAAAAAACAGCCCTACAATAAAAAGCTGTTGCAGGAAATTCTAAAGCGCAAGATTCGGTTGGTTGACTATGAAGCCCTGAAAGATTCACAAGGCAACCGACTCGTGGCCTTCGGACGCTACGCAGGTATCGTCGGCGCGTACAACGGATTATGGACCTATGGGAAACGTCATCAATTGTTTACCCTGCGTCGCGCCTTTGAATGCTTCGATATCAACGACCTCAAGCTGGAACTGCGTCTGGTAAAATTACCTGCCATCAAAATTATCCTCACCGGTGCTGGCCGCGTAGCCAAAGGCGCCATGGAAACGCTTGACACGGCTGGCATCCGTAAAGTTTCTGCCCATGACTTCCTCCACCGGGTTTTTGACGAGCCCGTATATGCTCAGTTAAGCAGTGCCGACTACCACGTCCGAAAAGAAGGTGGTCCATTTAACCGCGAAGAGTTTCATCAGCATCCCGAACGGTACAACTCCACATTTGCTGAATACACAAAAGTCAGTGAGATCCTAATTGCAGGTGCGTTCTGGAATCCAAACGCTCCTGTGCTCTTCACCCGCCAGGATATGCTTGACAATGATTTTTGTATCAACGTCGTTGCTGACATTACGTGCGACATTAACGGATCTGTCCCCAGCACCAAGAAAGCCACTTCCATCATTGATCCATTGTACGACTACGATCCTGCTACCGACAGCATTCATCCGGCGCTGGGCGCCAACAAACAGCTTATCACAGTGATGGCGATCGACAACCTGCCGTGCGAATTGCCCCGAAGTGCGTCAGAGGAATTTGGCCGCGATCTCATTGATCGTATCCTGAAACCGCTTCTGATGGAAGATGACGGTGTAATTGACCGGGGAACCCTCACCCGGGATGGGCATCTTACTTCCCATTTCGCCTATCTTTCCGATTACGCAGCCGGGTAAACTATCAATTATCCAACAAACGAATGACCCTCTCACGCACATTCCCGATTCTATATTTTACCGGGATTTTGCTGGCTGCAGAAGGATGCTCATCCCCCGCCGGTATGCCGCTCTTTAATGGGAGGGACCTCTCCGGATGGGATACTTATATCGCGCCCGCCTCAGACAGTACTCCTCCTCCTGGTCTCAATCATGATCCCAATGGCGTATTCACGGTTACTCAGGTAGACGGGGCTCCTGCAATCCGCGTTTCCGGTGTGCAATATGGCGGACTCTCCACCCAACAGGAATACCACAACTATCACCTCAAGCTCGAGTTCAAATGGGGTGTGGCTAAGATTCCATCCTTCGCCAATCGCAAACGTGACAGTGGGGTGCTTTATCATGCCGTCGGTCCACATGGCGTAGACGCCCGTGCGTGGATGCGCTCGCAGGAATTTCAGGTACAGGAAGGAGACTGCGGTGATTATTGGGGCGTTGCCGGCGCCACCTTTGATATTCCAGCTGTGAAAAACGCACAAGACCAGTGGGTCTATGATGAAAAAGGTGATCGCATGACATTTCGCGACAGTACCCTAGTTGGCCGCCGGTGCATCAAAGGGCTTGATGCTGAAAAGCCATATGGCGAATGGAACTCCCTGGAGATTATTTGCTTCGCAAACTCCAGCATACATATCCTCAATGGCAAAGTGGTGATGCGACTGTATAACTCCTCACAAGTCATTGATGGCGAATTGAGGCCACTTGCTTCCGGGAAGATTCAATTGCAGTCAGAAGGATGCGAGGTGTTCTACCGCAACATCGCGCTCACGCCCATCGAAAGCGTTCCTGCCGCTTTTCAGATTCCGTAATGGGCAAGGCCACTATTCAGTATCTGCTTACCGGCATCCTGTTCGCCGCACTGTGGGCCTCTGCTTCGTCAGCCGGCAAATTTGGATTGCAATCGGCCGAAGGACTGGTCTTGTTCAGCTATCGCTTTATCATCGCCGGCCTTGTCTTGCTGACCTACTCGCTGTTGGTTCAGCGCGACAGATTCCCGGTTGGAAAAGAATGGGTCCAACTATTGGTCTTTGCCCTGTTTAACACGGCGCTCTACCTGGGGGTTTTTATTGTTGCGCTGGAAGAAGTGACCGCTGGCATCACCACGATTGCACTTGCCTTGAATCCATTACTAATCAGTTCCATGACATCGTTATGGACCCGACGACCCATCACCCTTATCGAATGGCTCAGTCTGCTGATCGGCATAGTCGGGGTAGTTTTGGCTGCATACCCATTGCTACAAAACAGTCACGCCACCTTATTGGGTCTTATCCTGCTTGGCAGTTGCATGGTTTTCTATTCCTTTGGTTCCGTCTATTATGCCACCGTTCCCTGGAAACTTTCACGCACCGCGATTAACGGCTGGCAAGTGTTCATCGGAGGATTGATGCTTATTCCATTTGCAGTTTTCTTTCACAGCAAGGAGAATCAATTCGATTTTCGATTCTGGTTCTCCATTGGATGGTTGGTCTTACCCGTTTCGGTAGGAGCCGTTCAATTGTGGTTGTATCTGCTGAAAACTGACGCGGTCCGGGCCTCCCTCTGGCTCTTTTTATGTCCCATCTTCGGACTCTTGTATGCGGCCTGGCTTTTGGCTGAACCCGTTACTTTGTACACTATTGCTGGTCTGTTGCTTGTACTTCTTGCCCTGATTTTGGGCCAACGGCCCGTTGTTCCCAAAGCCAACAAGGCGTGATTGGGGATAACTATCCCTATTGGTATTTTTGGGTATGATTATCTATAACGTAACAGTAGGTGTTGACAAAAGAATCGAGCAGGACTGGCTCGTGTGGATGCGGGAGATACACATACCTGATGTGATGCGCACCAACATGTTTCTTGGGCACAAAATGTACAAGATTCTGACCACCGATACTGAGGAAACCGTTTCCTATGCCATTCAGTACTCTGCCGTCTCTCTCAACGAAATTGAACGCTACCTGGAAGAATTTGCTCCGGCACTCCGTGAAGAGGTGAACAAAAAATTTGGAGAACAGCAGGCTGCCTTTAGAACCTTGCTCGAAGAAATCTGATTCGAACCGGTCCCGTTAGCCGGTATCTGCCTATGCGTCGGCTCATAATTTTGCTTTGGCTACTACCCGCTTTGTCTCAGGCTCATCCCAGCGTAAGCATCCTGATGGACAGCAAGGGCAATGTTTATTACAGTGACTTAAAACAAGTCTGGAAGATTACTCCGGCGGGGACAAAAACAATAGCCGTACCCAACGTACATTCTCACGAACTCTTTATTGACAGTAACGACAATTTGTATGGAGAACATCTATGGTCGGACGGCGACGCATCCAACAGCTGGGGTCATTTTACCTGGCGGCTGAATGCAACCGGCCAATTCGAAAAACTGATTCCCAACACACGGGGATTTCTTACCAACTACAGTTTTAATCGGGACCAACTCGGACGCATGTACTGGGCAGGGGCACCTGGACCATGTCAAAAAATCATGCGCAGGAATGCCGATGGAAGTATTTCCACCCTGGGCAATCTTTGCATGAAGAAAATCAGGTGGATGACGGTTTCACCGGAAGGCACCGTTTATTTCATCGATGATCAGGACTTGAAGAAAATGGATGTAAACGGTCAGATCTCCATGATAAGTCCCAACATACCAGAGCTATCTTTGTCCTCGAATCGCGATGATCACTACATCAGCGGACTGAGTCTTGATCGTGATCAAACAGTCTTTGTAGCTGACTTCAGCAGTCGTAAGGTGCGCAAGTACAAAGGGAATAAGAAGAGTATTGTTGCAGAAACCAGAGCACCCTGGTCACCAGCAGGAACATTGCTGGCCCCCAATGGCGACTTCTGGATTCTTGAGTACTCAAATACCAATGAGGTTCGGGTCGAGAAAATCACTGCCAGCGGTCAGCGTATCATTTTTTAGGAGGTGCCATCAACTGCTCCATCTGGCTTCGCTCCAGGTTGCAGTTCGTCCACTCGTCGTCAAGTTTGGCACCGTACTTTTTATAAAACTTAATGGCCGGTTCATTCCACTCCAACACCTGCCACATCATCCCACTGCAGTTCGGCTGCTGTATGGCGTGCTGCATCGTGCGATCAAACAACAACTTGCCATAGCCTTTACCGCGCTCAGAGGCAGTTACTATGATGTCCTCCAGATACAGTCGCTTCCCTTTCCAGGTAGAATAACGCCAATAGTACAGGGATAGGCCGACAATGTGTCCATCCTGCTCCGCCACAAAGAACCAATAAATGGGATTGGGACCGAATCCATCCTCCTCCATGAGCGCGACTGTGTTGATTACTTCGTGGGGCGCGCGCTCAAACTCGGCCAGTTCCTTGATTAATTCAAGCACCCGGGGAAGGTCACCCTTCACCCCGGTGCGAATGTTGATTTTACCCATGTCTTACATCGACTTCTTGGCCACTGGAGGAATCACGCCCATGCTGTACCATGTAAAAGCAAATTGATCTGCCATTGAATCCAGTGCTTTTGACAGATTTGACGATCCGTGTCCTGACTTTGTGTCAACACGTATCAGCTGCGGATTAGGACCAGCGTTCGCCTCTTGCAGGGTAGCCGCAAACTTGAATGAATGCGATGGCACCACACGGTCGTCGTGATCAGCAGTGGTGATCAGCGTGGCCGGATACTTGGTACCCGGCTTCAGGGCGTTGACTGGTGAATACTTCAGGATGTATTCAAACATTTCCTTTGAATCATCGGCTGTACCATAGTCATACTTCCATCCGGCACCTGCCGTGAACTTATGATAACGCAGCATATCCATTACACCGACCGCTGGTAACGCAACCTTCATCAGGTCAGGGCGCTGGGTCATCGTAGCGCCAACGAGCAGACCGCCATTGGATCCACCAACTACAGCGAGATATTCGGATGATGTATATTTCTCCTGAATCAGATACTCGCCTGCAGCAATAAAGTCGTCAAACACATTTTGTTTGTTCATTTGCCGTCCGGCGTCGTGCCACTTCTCGCCGTATTCACCACCGCCACGGAGGTTAGGCTGTGCAAAAATGCCACCATTCTCCAACCACACCACACGCGATGTACTGAATCCTGGTGTCAGGCTGATGCCAAAGCCACCATACGCATAAAGCCAGGTGGGGTTCTTGCCATTCAATTCAATGCCTTTCTTGTAGACAATGAACATAGGAATCTTTGTACCATCCTCACTGGGGTAAAATACCTGCTTGGTTTCATATGCCGCGGGGTCAAAGTCAACCTTGGGCTGGGCATACAATGCCGATTTGCCGGAAGCAATATCAAATTTGTAAATAGATGTGGGCGTTGTAAATGAAGTGAATGAGTAATACACTTCCTGCTCAGTCACGCGGCCGCCAAATCCACCGGCAGAACCGATGCCGGGCAACTCGATGTCGCGCTCCAGCTTACCGTTATAATCATATTGACGTACAAATGTGCTGGCATCTTTCAGGTAATTCACGAACAATTTCCTGCCTGCCGTGGAAACACCTTGCATGGCATTGTCCGTCTCAGGCACCAGGTCTTTCCAGTTTTCGGGTGTGGGCTTTGAAAAATCAACAGACACGATGCGATCATTCGGTGCGTTGAGGTTGGTTTGTATGATCAGGCGCTTGCCGTCGTTGTCGATCACGTTGTGGTTGTTGTCAAAATTGGACACTACCTGTACGAGCTTGCCCTTGGGATCCTTGAGGTCCTGAACATAAAGTTCATTGCCGGTAGTGCTCTGCGATGCAGTAATGATGAGGAAACGTTCATCTTCTGTCAGTCCGGCTCCGGCATAACGACGTGGAGTGGCAGATCCGCCAAATATCAATTGATCGCTCTTTTGCGCCGTTCCCAGCTTGTGGAAGTAGATTTTATGCTCCTGGGTCTTTGCTGAAAGCTCTGAACCTTTGGGCTTGTCGTAGCTGCTGTAGTAGAATCCCTCATTGCCGCGCCAGGCGATACCCGTAAACTTGAGGTCCTTGAGGGTATCTCCAACCAATGATTTGTCGGAGGTTTTCATCACCACAGCTTTACGCCAATCAGAACCACCCTCCTGAATAAGACATGCTACCAGCGATCCATCACTGGTGAAAGCCATCCCCCCCAGTGCCGTTGTACCATCAGCTGAAAATCCGTTCGGATCGAGGAACACTTCCTCTGCTCCATCAGCTCCCTTCTTGCGGTACTGCACGTTGTGGTTCTGCAAACCGGAATTTTTAGAATAGTAATAGTATTCACCCTCACGGTGAGGGGCAGAAAGTCGTTCATAGTTCTGTACTTCATCCAATCGCTTGCGCACAGCGTCACGAAATGGGATGGTGGACAGGTACTTGAAGGTCACTTCATTTTGTGAAGCTACCCATGCTGCTGTTTTCTTCGTAGTGTCATCTTCCAGCCAGCGATAAGGATCAGCCACCGGAGTACCGAAAATGGTATCCACCACGTTACCTTTTTCGGTGACGGGGTACTGTGAAACAGGAGCTGTCTCTTGTTTCGTAGAGCAAGACGCAAGCACAACCAGTAAACCAAGCGCAATGTATTTCATATGTACAAGGGGTTTTTGAGAATGTGAAAATACCGAATAAATATGAAAGCCTTCCGTCGCAGACCGCAACAAAAAAGCCCTGGCTGTTACCAGGGCTCATTCATATGCCAAAATAAATTAAGCTGCCTTTTGTATCGGCTCAATCTTGATATGCTTTTGTTTCACCATATCAATCACACCAAGCTTGTTCAGCACCTTGATGACCTGATACGTAGGATCAATTTCATGCCAACGGAAACCACCGAAGTTTGGACGTGAGCCATGTTTGTGGTGGTTGTTGTGGTAGCTTTCGCCCATCATGAGAAAATCCACGGGGAGAAAATTGCGTGAGGTGTCTCCTACTTCAAAATTGCGGTAACCATATTTGTGGGCAAACCAGTTGATAATGGCACCGTGGATGGGGCTCATCAGGAAGTGGACCGGCAACAACAGGAAATACCAGGCTGAAGGGGCGAAGGCAACATAGAATGCCACATATAACGCTCCCCAAAACAACCGTGACGGCCACGAGCGGGCAAATTTGTCAAAGGCCTCCCATTGAGGTACACCCTCAGTAAAACGGGATTCCGGAACATACCTGCCTCCGGCAATGGATGAATAGATGGTCTTGGTCTTCCACATCATGTTCCAGATGGTCTCATCATATTTCGGTGAGTGCGGATCATTTTCAGTGTCAGCAAAAGCGTGGTGCATACGGTGCATCACACCATATCCAAAAGGGCTCAGATAATTGGAGCCTTGAAAAATCCAGGTCAGTACGAAGAAGACCTTCTCCGTAAACGGGCTCATGGTAAAGGCCTTGTGCGCGGCGTAGCGGTGCAGGAAAAACGTCTGAAAAAAGAGCGACAGGTACCAGTGCGCTACAAAAAATGAGAGAATGATAAGCATGCTAAATCAGGTTAAGTTGTGAACTTACCTGCAAGACAGGTTGACTCGCCGGTTGTGACAAAATCAGGGAAAAATATTTCAGGATTTCTTGGCCGGGGCCGCCAAAACGCTCTTTTTGAGCTCCTGGACCAGTTCCTCAGGGTTGCCCAAATCACAGGCGCGCTTGAAACTAGCCAGCAGAGATGATGCATCCGGGAGGTCAAAATGCATGCGTGAAGTCTCCTCGCTCAGCTTCTTTTTGGCCCGACACACCAACTGACGGCAATGGTCTTTCTTCTTGTCCAGAGCTACCTGCAACGACTCGTAATCGAAGTCAAATACCTCCTTAAGCAGGTACACTGCACGCTCCAGCGGTTCCAATTTTGCATGCATTACCTTCATGGCGTGCTGCAAATCGGCCTCCAGATCAAGGTGGGAAAAGTTATTTTCTTTCAACTTATGGATGAACTCCGTCACATTGATAGAATCAATGTACAACTCCTTCTTCCTTTTGAGTGATGCCAGGTGATTCAGGCAATTATTTGTTACGGCCTTGATGAGATACGCCTTCGTGTTCTCGATTTTGCCCGTCTCAACGGTTAGCCATTTGAGGAAAGTCTCCTGTACAATGTCCTCTGCATCCGCTTTGGAGCGCAACAAATTGTACGCGATCGACTGGAGCGTGGGCTGATACAATGAAATGGCCTGAGCGTGGTTCATAACAAGAAGCAAATATACGTTAAAACGAGCGTTTTCAGGGAAAATTATATGATCGGACCCTTACAGGCGTTCGGGCCAAACTTCGTTTTTGCGGTCCATCGTGAGGAATGAATTACTTTTGTGGAACGATTGTTCACATGTATTGAAGCGTTGTCGTGAACATCTGAACCAACTCATGGAAACTGCCTTACAACCTGAAGTTCGCAACAAGCCTATCCTCGCTCAGGAGATTGCATTTATCATTGTTCATCTCCTGCCATTGGGTGCCTTGTACACTGGTGCCACCTGGTTCGATTGGCTGATGTGTGCATTCTTCTACTTCTACCGCATGTTCTGGATCACGGGTGGCTACCACCGCTACTTTGCACACAAATCCTACAAGACCTCGCGCTGGTTTCAATTTATTATTGCCTTCATGGCACAAACCTCTGCCCAGAAGGGCGCGCTGTGGTGGGCTGCCCATCACCGCCACCATCATCGCTACAGCGACACACCCAAAGATCCGCACTCCATGAAGATCTATGGCTTCTGGTATTCACACATCGGGTGGATTGTGGGTCCCGATTTCAAAGAAACCGACTACAAAGT
>DNZD01000275.1 GCA_003504855.1 Cytophagales bacterium | reverse complement strand
TTCCTGAATGAAATTCCAAAGACGGTGAAGAAGATCGCCGTACTCGACCGCACGAAAGAACCCGGCTCATTGGGCGAACCTTTGTACCTCGATGTGGTGGCCGCACTTGCTTCAACACGTCCCGGCATCCGCGTGATCGGCGGCCGCTTCGGACTTTCGTCCAAAGAATTTACGCCTTCCATGGTGAAGGCGGTGTGCCAACACCTGGAGAAAGACGGTTGGCATGGATTTACCGTTGGCATCAATGATGACGTTACCCACAAGTCCATTCCCGTCGCCGAAGACATCGACGCTGAACAACCCGGTATCGTACGTTGCAAGTTCTGGGGCTACGGCTCTGATGGTACCGTAAGTGCCAACAAGAACGCCATCAAGATTATCGGCGACAGCACTGATCTGTTTGTGCAAGGTTACTTCCAATACGACTCTAATAAGTCCGGTGGATGGACCATTTCACACCTGCGTTTTGGCAAGGAGCGCATTCAATCAGAATACCTGTTGAACAAAGTAGACTTTGTTGCACTGCACCGCGCACAATACATCGGACAATACGATATCCTGGAAGGGATTACAGAAGGCGGTACGTTCCTCATCAACTCAAGTCAGAAGCCGGAGAACATCTTCCGCCTCTTCACGAAAGACATGCAGGACACGATCCGCAAGAAGAAGATCAAAGTATTTGCCATCGACGCATCCAAGATCGCCAAGAGCGTCGGACTCGGTGGCCGCATCAGTTCAGTAATGCAGACTGCATTCTTCAAAGTATCCGGCGTGCTGCCCGAAGCGCAAGCCATCGAACTGATCAAGAAGTTTGTACAGAAGCAATTCGCCCGGAAGGGTCCTGAAATTGTAGAGATGAACTGGAAGGCCATTGATGAGTCGGCCGCTGCCGTCATCTCCGTGCCGATACCTGCTGAATCAGAAAAGTTTGCCGAGATCACCCAGGTGGTTCCTGCCGGCTCTGGTTGGTTTGCTGATCACATCATCGACCCGATTCTGAGATTGAAAGGAGATACGATACCGGTATCCGCTATGCCTATCAACGGTGCAGTGCCTACCGGAACCAAACGCCTCGAATACCGCGGTGTACCCGGTAACCCTGCTACCTGGATTGAAAAACTTCCCTTTGTTACAGAACCGAACGTGGCAGAACCCTATATGGAATATCCGCCCAGCTGTTCCGGTTGTGGTGAAGTTCCCTACATCCACATGGTCACCCAGATGTTCGGTGACCGGATGATCATCGCCAATGCCACCGGATGTACGTCGATTTATGGCGGTACATTCCCGCTCACCCCATACACCAAGGACAAGAACGGCAAAGGTCCTGCCTGGGCCAACTCACTCTTTGAAGACAATGCTGAATTCGGCATGGGCATGCGCCTGGCTGTGGATGCCAACCGCGCTCAGCTGAAGACCAACGTCAATACCTTATTGGGTCAGCCCATCAGCGAAGGCCTCAAGACCGCCTTGCAACGCAGCCTGATCCTCTTTGATGAGGTCAACAACGAAGCCAAGAACCACGCTGAAGAAGTGAAGAAGTTACTGGCCGAAGAGCAGAAGAAGAGTGGTGGCAATCCGGTATTGAACAAAGTCATTGAGCTCGAAGACTACTTTGTAGACAAGAGCATCTGGATTCTCGGTGGCGACGGCTGGGCCTATGACATCGGCTTTGGCGGTCTCGACCATGTGATGGCTTCCAACCGGAATGTGAACATCCTGGTGGTAGACACCGAAGTGTATTCCAACACCGGCGGACAAGCCTCCAAGTCAACCCCTCGGGGAGCCGTAGCCAAGTTTGCCTCTAACGGCAAGAAGCTCGGCAAGAAGAACCTGGGATTAATGATGACTACGTACGGCGGTGCCTATGTAGCCTCCGTCAATATGGGTGTTGACCGCGAGAAGACAGCACTCGCCTTTGTTGAAGCTGAGAAGCACAAAGGACCATCTATCGTGATTGCGTATTCACCTTGCATTGCCCACGGCTACAACATGCAGTTGGCCAAGAAGCAGTCCGAAAAAGCAGCGAAGTGTGGTTACTGGCCCATGTACCGCTTCAACCCGGATGTGCGTGGTGAACACCAGAATCCCTTCACCTGGGATGCGCCGGAAGTGGATACCCAGTTTCACACCTACCTCGAAGAAGAGATTCGTTACAAGACCCTCAACCTCACCAATCCGACAGAGGCAAAACGCCTGGAGGAATTGGCCATCAAGGACAACGAGCAACGATTTAAGGACATCAAGCATCTCTCAGAAGCCTAAAACCCCATGTCATGAGCATCAATCTGTCAACCAACTACGGTGGCCTCACGCTGAAGAATCCGATCGTGATCGGAGCCAGCAACATCGTTACTGACCCTGCTAACCTGGTAAAACTGGAGCAGGCCGGCGCCGCCGCTATTGTGTACAAGTCGCTGTTCGAAGAACAAATCGAACTCGAGGCCTTGTCGCTCGAAGAGCAACTGGATGCCTACAAAGGGTGGGATGCCGAGCACGACTCCTTCTTCCCGAAGGTGAAACATGCGGGTCCTGCCGAACATCTGCTGCGTCTGCGCGAAGCCAAGAAACTACTCAGCATTCCGTTGATTGGCAGCCTCAACTGCACTCACGATGAGACGTGGGTACAGTTTGCACAGGAAATGGAGCTCACTGGCATTGATGCACTTGAATTGAATTTCTATACGCACCCCATTGACTTTGAAACCACCAGTGCCACGATTGAGTCGGGTCAGATCGACACCCTGCGCCGCGTGCGCGATGCCATCAAGATTCCGATCTTCGTGAAACTCAGTCCGTATTACTCCAACACGTTACGGGTAATCGATCGACTCGGGCATGCCGGTACCAATGGGTTTGTACTGTTCAACCGTTTGTTCCAGCCCGACATTGACGTCGATCGGGTAGAGCATTTCTTCCCGTATAACTTCAGCAGTGAAAACGACAACCGACTGGCCTTGCGCTATGCAGGGTTGTTGTACAAGAAGACCATGGGCAGCATAGTGGCCAACACCGGCGTACTGACGGGCAAAGATGCCATCAAGATGATCCTCGCCGGCGCCGACGCGGTGCAGGTGGTGAGTGCCGTTTATAAAAAAGGCATCCACTACATCGAAACCATGCTGCATGAAATGGAGGCGTGGATGCGCAAGCACGAGTATGAGTCGCTGGCAGCCTTCAAAGGCAAGCTTTCACGCGAAAACCTCGCCGATCCGTTTGCCTACCGGAGAGCACAGTACGTGGATATTCTCATGAAATCAGAGGTATTTATGCAGTACCATCCCAAGCGCGGCAGTTTATCCGATGGACATTATGATGATTTGATTTAACTTAAAGAAAACCAAACGATTAAATATATATGGCTCAGATTGGAATCTTCTTCGGATCGACCGAAGGCAACACCGAACGCGTAGTGAATCAATTGCAGGCAGCCTTTGGCGGCGAAGCCAATTGTGCACTCCACAACGTCAACTCCTCATCATCGGATGACATGCAACCCTATTCAAACCTGATACTGGCTTGCCCCACCTGGGAGATTGGTCAGTTGCAGGAAGACTGGGACAGCTTTATAGATGAGATTGAAAGCGTAGACTATGCCGGCAAGAAAGTTACTTTCCTTGGCCTGGGCGACGCAGACGGATATCCCGACACGTTCCTCGATGCCATGGGTATCATCTACGACCGGATCAAGGACAA
>DNZD01000161.1 GCA_003504855.1 Cytophagales bacterium | reverse complement strand
CTATATTGCACACTATCATACGGGTGGTGTCCCCGGCCGTAATGAGATTGATGACTCTCAGGAACTGTACTACCCTGCCATTATGCGGGCTATCGTGGCTACCGGATTCAAGGGATTTGTTGCCCAGGAGTTTATCCCCAGCAAGTCCGACAAAATCGCTTCCCTGCGACAAGCCATCGGAATTTGTGATATTTAGGACTTGATAATCAAATGGTTACAAGAGTTCTGGCACTGCTCTTCCTGGTAACTTCCTGGCTGAATATGTCAGGACAGGTGAATCATCAACAGGATGCCTGGATACAACGGTATACCATGCACCTGGACAAGTATAAAGTTCCCTATGTGTATGTCTATGGCTTGTATGCCAACCATCGGGTCTCATGTATGCAACCCGGGGACACGTCCCTCCTGAAACGATACTTTGAACGTATCAATCGATACAATCAGGAACATCAACTATTCTTTTACCGATATGATCATCTTGCCGACCAACTTTCACACCTGAAAACTGACAGTGTGTTGGTGCATGGTTATGCACCAGGGCCTCTACAGGCTTTGGAGAACTATCATCACGTTCAACAGTGGCAATCTATAAAGCTGGACTTCCCAGATAATCCATTGCTTTCCCCTTTCCGGAATACATACAACCCGCCAATGGTGCAGACAGAATCAGCTTACAACCGGCATCCCGGCTTTCTGCCATACTACATGCGGACGAACAGGTATGATTATCTGTATCAAAAGGATTGAGTCTGTTCGTTGCCCTATTTCTTTTCCAGCCGGACCCGCGCATCATCCGTATGAATATTCACCATCGCCGTTCCGTTGCCCAAGGTGAGGCGCGTGCGGTTCTCTGAATCCTCTACCGTCTGGTAGCCCGCGTCGGCAATGATACGCCCATCATCGTGGCGGATTACAAAAGTTCCGCCTCCACCAGTCACCCGAAACTGAATCAATCCATCCTGCGCATTGATCCTGTATTCCCCCTGGTTATTCAATACGGTCTCTACGATCAGTTTGCCATCATCCATATCCGCATCCAATGAGGAGAGATTGGCTTGTCGGATTTCAACATCAGAATCATCAGCATCAATGGTAACACGACCAGTTGCCTTGTCCATTTTGATATCACCATCATCGACTTTGAATTCAAAGGAAGTTCCTGTACAGTCACTCAGTTCAACATCCGCATCGTCAATGTCTATAGAGATGGCACCGCTGAGGTGACTGATCCAATAGTCACCATCATCACCCTTGATTTTGAGGCTTGCCCCCAACGGAGCTTCAATGGTGATGGTGTATTTTTCATCGTAGTACCCGACTATGCCAGATACCACCTGATTCGAGCGCTCCTCTATCTGAAGATCACCGTGCTCTTCGGTAACATTCACGGCAAATTCCTGATGTCCGAATGTAAGTCCTTTAATGGTCACGGTCCGGTCTACTTTGACATGTACATCCGCGCGATTGCTTCCGCTGATATAGACTTTGGCATCCGAGGATTTCAGGTGAATAGTGCCCGTGTTGGCCAGGGCATAAGCCTTATCCAGGTGAAAGGATCCATCCTTGTCCTGGGCTGAAAGTCCAAAAAAGCCTAAAAACAGGGCTAAAATCAGGGTAATTGCCTTCATGGGGTTATTGTTTTCCCCATTAGACACCACCTTCTTTTCAAAGGTTGCAATCCATCACAAACTTCGGATCAATCCTACAAAAAGCTCGACCATTTTGGTTTCAGCCTTCCCGGCAATCTTAATGATATCTGCAATTACCGCTGGCTTAAGGTTATCCGGATCGCAGTCATCGGTAAGCACGGAGATCGCACAACAAGGGATGCCCATGTGGTTCGCGACAATTACTTCAGGCACGGTGCTCATGCCGACCGCGTCAGCACCAATTTTTCGCAGGAACCGATATTCGGCCCGGGTCTCCATGTTTGGCCCTGGCACACCTACGTAAACACCTACATTCAATTTGATCTTATTCTTTCTGGCAATAGCGATCAGTTTCTTATTCATCAATTTTGAATACGGCTGACTCATATCCGGAAATCTAGGACCTAGAACAGAAAAATTCTCTCCACGCAATGGATTATCCGGTTGGAGGTTGATATGATCATCGATAAGCATCAACTGGCCCTTCTTCCATTTCGGATTCATGTTCCCGGCTGCATTGGAAATGAGTAAATACTTCACTCCGAGCATCTTCATCACACGTACCGGCAAGGTGATTTGCTGCATGTCGTAGCCTTCATAGAAGTGAAAGCGCCCCTGCATGGCCAGCACCTTCTTTCCCTTGATCGTACCGTAGATCAACTTCCCTTTGTGAAACTCAACCGTGGAAATGGGAAAATGGGGAATCGAGTTATAGTTAATAACCACCGGGTTCTTGATGTTCTGAACAAATTTCTCACCAAGGCCCGTGCCCAGGATTACCGCAATTTCGGGTTCCGTAATTCCATGGGATTGAATAAAGGAGGTCGCTTCCTGGATGTTCTCTAACATACGTTGTTATTTTAGTCATTCCTGATAAGGAGAACCAAACTTAGGTTTTTTCCTGCAATCCACTTTTTCAGGCTTCGAAATGAGCCAACGGCCACATATCTCCGGCAGTGGCAGATTATATAATCGGGGCTCGAAGGCAGCGGAATCCTTCTATCTTTGGTAGGTAAACAAATCCGTTTCATGAAAAAAGCCAGTCTACTCATTTGCCTCATGCTGTTGTCTGCTATGGGCTTTGGACAGTCGTTCAATGTATTTCCCGTGCAAACCCAGAAACCGCCGTTACATGGTAAGCATTGGATGGCCATTACCGGTAAACCACTTGCCGCCACGGCTGGTGCCATGATATTCAGCAAAGGAGGTAACGCCATCGACGCCTCTTGTGCCATGCTGGCCAGCACGTGCACCATGTGGGACGTACTTGCCTGGGGCGGAGAAACGCAGGCCCTCATTTACAATCCGAAGACCAAGAAAGTTATTGCCATCAACGCATTGGGAGTTGCGCCTACCGGTGCCACACCTGAATTTTTCAAAGGAAAAGGCATGAAGTACCCTCCCCGCTATGGCCCACTGGCGGCGGTAACCCCTGGCACACCAGGTGGATTGATGACGATGCTGGCTGAATATGGTACCATGAGCCTGAAGGAAGTGCTGGCCCCGGCCATGCAACTTGCACAAGGGTATCCCATCGAAGCACAAACCGCCAATTCGATCGAGCGCAACAAAGATGAAATCAAAAAGTGGCCGTATTCTACCAAGGTCTTCCTTCCTCACCTTGGAGAAAAGCGTGAAGCACCGGAGCCCGGCGAAGTATTTGTTCAATCCGATCTGCTGGCCACCCTGCAGAAGCTCGTTGATACAGAGCAGGCTGCTTTGAAGAAAGGCAAGTCCCGCAAGGAAGCGATCTATGCAGCGTACGATCGCTTTTATAAAGGAGACATTGCCAAGGAAATTGCACGTGGTTCACAGGAGCAAGGCGGTCTGATTACAGAACAGGATTTGGCTAACTGGAAAGTAAAGATTGAAGAACCCATGATGACTACCTATCGGGGTATTGAGGTTTATAAACTGCAACAATGGACGCAGGGTCCGGC
>DNZD01000172.1 GCA_003504855.1 Cytophagales bacterium | reverse complement strand
ACTCAACAGCGACTGCCTGGGTGCACTGGCCACGATGTACAAGCGGCACGGGTATGAATTTGTTTCCCTGGAGAAGGCACTTCAGGATCCGGCGTATCAAACTCCGGTGACGGTATTCGGCAATTGGGGAATCTCCTGGATTGATCGATGGGCGATGTCACAGGGAAAATCTGGTGAATTCTTTAAGGGGGAGCCGGAAACACCGGAGTACATCAAGACCCTGGCCGCAGGGATACCCAAATAATTGTTGACTTTCAAATTCTGGGGCGTACAGATTACCAGATCAAATGACAGTGTCCTACACTTAATAGGTGTAGGACACGTATGTTAAAACAGTACATGCAGTCCCTTGTCTGTTCGGAGGATCACAGGTTCCAGGTGGAATGCCTCGCGTAAATGCTGCGCACTCAACACCTCCTCTGATGCACCGGAAGCCTGAACCCGTCCATGGTTGAGCAACAGGATGGTATCTGCAAACCGTGCCGCCAGGTTCAGGTCATGAACTACCCCCACAACGGTAAGCGTCGTGTCGCTCAATAACTCCCTCAACCGGTTCATAAACTGTATCTGATAATGCACATCCAGAAATGTTAATGGCTCATCAAGCAATAAATACCTCGGCTCGTTGGGTTTTGAATACCAGATTTGCGACAACACGCGGGCAAAGTGAACCCGCTGCTTCTCCCCTCCACTCAGGGTCATGTAGTTGCGGTCCGCCAGCGGAGTGACGTCAAAGAACCGCATCGCTTCTTCTACGGCCTGCTCGTCTGCAACTGCTGGTGCATTGACAAAGTGGGGATACCGGCCCATCATCACAACTTCCCATACTGTGAGCGGAAACGCCAGATCAATATGCTGGGACAAAACCGCCCGCGATTTCGCCAACTCACGATCGGTAAAGTGCGCCAGTTCACGTTGATGTTGTAATACCGTTCCCGAAGTGGGTTGCGTTTGCCGGCTGATGACTTTGATCAAGGTCGACTTGCCCGCTCCATTCGGTCCGATAATGAGGTTCATCTTTCCCGACTCAAAGCGGGCAGATACGTTGTCGAGCAACAGTTTCGCACCAACGGCCACGGTAAGGTTCTTTACTTCAATCATCTTACACGTAGTATTGGTTCTTCCTCAGCAAGTAAATGAACACGGGCACACCCACGAGAGAAGTTACAATTCCTATCGGTAACTCAGCAGGCGCCAGCATCAGCCTGGCAACGAGGTCTGCCACGCTCAACACAATACCCCCCAACACCGCACTTCCGATCAGCAAAAAGCGATTGTCCGACCCCCTCGACAAACGAAGCAAATGCGGAACAATCAACCCCACAAAACTGATCACACCAACAAATGCGGTGGCGGTGGCTACCAGGATTACATTGATCAGGATGATCATACGCTGGAGGTTCCGGAGGTTGACTCCGAGATGAGAAGCTTCCTCCTCACCGATCATAAGGGCATTGAGATGCTTGGTATAACGCAATGCCCAGAACAAACAAGCTATTGATGTCACAGAAATAATGGCCACCGAATTCCAATTGGCTCCGGACAAGGTCCCCAGGTTCCAGAAGGTGATGGACCTTGCCTGGGGATCACGGGCGATATAACTCATGAATCCTACGCCGCTGAGAAATAAGGCATTGATGGCTAGTCCGGTGAGCAGCAAGGTGATCACGGAACTGCGTCCACCCTGCCTGCTGCGGGCAAGAAAAAGCACCAAAAGGGTAGACAATAATCCACCCAGGCATGCCGCCAAAGGCAAAGTCCACACGCCGGCATTGAAAGAGAATGTGGCTCCGAGCACAAAGTACAGGCTGGCTCCAAAGGCTGCACCACTTGACGTGCCGATCAACCCTGGCTCCACGATGGGGTTGCGAAACAGGGCCTGCATTAACACCCCTGACATCGCAAGACTGGCCCCTACGACCATGCACGCGAGGGCTCGGGGCAATCGGATATCAAGGAATATACGTTCTATCAGCGGCTGCTCCTGGTTGCGGAACCAACCCATGAGCGCATCCACCATGGTGGATAATTCGATTTGAATGGCTCCGAAACGAATAGACAACAAAAGCACAACCACCCAGACCAACAAAAGTCCGGGAAGGATGCCTTTGTATCTATTACTGAACCGGCCCATTCGAGCGGATGAGTGACTGAAGGTTGCTTACAATCTCACCGGTTCGCGGACCTACATATACCATATCATGCTCTTCAACCCGGAATATCCGGTTGTTCTTAGCGGCCTTGGTGCCTGCTACTCCGGGCAGGGTTTTTATCTGATCGAGTGATCCCAGTTTATCATAACCAAAATCGGTAAGCAGGATTACATCCGGATCAGCCTTGGCAATTACTTCAGCAGATAGCTGCATCATACCACGCTCACCTTCAACAGGAATCTGTCCGCCAGCCCAATCAATCATCTTTCCGCCGGTGGTATTTTTCGTCAGTGTGAGGTACACATTGTTGGCGCGACCATAGTGAATCACCACCACTTTAGGTTTGTCTTTCAATTCCGCCCTCGCTGCAATTGCCTTCGCCATGTCGGCATCCAGTTTTTTGTTTATAGAATCTGCTGCCTGCTCACGGTGAAAATAGGCACCCATTTCCGTAATCAATGCCTTGGTGGATTCAATATCATCTCCCTTCGTATCAAAAACCTTCATGGGTATCTTCAACTCATTTAATTGTGTCATGACCTGTTCCGGTCCCACATTATTATCATGAATAATAAGCGTTGGCTTCATAGAAAGGATTCCCTCAGCACTCAGTGCCCGGTGATATCCAACGGTTGGTAAATCCTTGATAGCGGGAGGCCATGTACTGGACACATCTACAGCGACCAGGTCTTTCTGCGCCCCGAGGGCGAAGATTATTTCATTGTATTGCTTCGCAATGCAGACGATACGTGTTGCTGCATCCGACTGTTTATCCTGATTGGCAAATCGGCCACAGGAAACCAATAACAACAAGCTGAGGTAAACTATTTTTTTCATCACTTCAAAAGTTAAAAAAGTGACCCCGAAGGGTCACTTTTAAAGGTAATTAAATCAGAACGTGTATTTCAAATTAACGCCACCAAAGTAATTGATGTCTTTGGGTCCCGGCAGGAAAGCATCCGGCAACTGGTTAACAAATACCATCTGAGCATACTGCACACTGGTGATGTTGTTAGCCCCCAGGTAAAAGTCAGCGTCCCAGTGCGTAGCAATGGTTTTGCGGAAGCCAATCTTCGCATTGAGCAATCCATAGCTGGGTGCACTGTTCAACCCATCCGGAGTAAACGGCATGGTTTCACGGAACATATAGGTAACATTTCCATACAAGCCGTTTCGGGTGGTCACATCAACACCACCATTGGCTGTAATCGGTGCAACACCCGCCACCTTGTTTCCGGAATAATCAGCCGGCGGCACCAGTACATTGTTCTGGAAGGTGAAGCTATTGTATTTGAAATCAGAATATGTCACGTTGGCAAACGGACGCAGTGTTTTGATAAATCCGGTTTCAGAGGACAGCAATGTGTATTTAACCATTGCCTCCAATCCCTTGTTGTCATAACTACCGCTATTCACCACGTAGCTGTACAAAGTAGCGGTCCCTGCTGCATTGGGAACCCCTACCAACGTCATCTTATTGTCGAATTTGGCACTGAACAATGCCACCTCATAAACAAGCTTGTCATCCAGCAGAGCGCCTTTGGTACCGATTTCAAACTGCGTTCCTTTCTCCGGCTTCAATCCCGTATTGACTTTTCCTGCCAGCGGGGTGTAAATGCTCGATGCCACCGGTGCCTTGTACCCCTGTCGATAAGAAGCATACACGGACACCTTGCCATTGATCACTTTATTAACTGCAATACTTGGCGAGGCCAATCCATTATAGTTGCTGTTGTAGGTTGTAGGCACGGTATTGGACGCCGTATTGTTGGCAGCCACGTAAAACTTATCGATCAGGCTGATGTTCATGGAGCTGGTTCCCAGACCTGCGGTAATAGAAAAGTCTTTGGGCAATGTCAAGGTCCACTGGCTAAACAATGAATATGTTCCGGTGATCGTCGATTGGTTGCTCCGAATGGCTCCGATAATATTGTATCCCCCCGGATTGGCATTGTTGGTCACCATCGGGTAAGCGATAATCTGGGCATATTGTTTCTGCGCTTCCATGCCGGTAACACCGGACAAGGTTACACCGTCGGCCAGGTTGAACCTGGCATCGAACGTGGTCCTGAATCCATAGTTAACAGGTGTCTTGTCGGTCCAGCCGCCTGCTGAACTTGCGTTGTTGCTTTGACCGGTGCCAAAGATGGTTGTTGTATTGGACAGCTTATCGCTGAACTGATAGGTATGTCCAAGACCGGCCCGGAAACTAATCAGGTTCGAGTGCGCGTCATTCTGGATATATGCAGGGTTGCCACTGTAGTCGAGGTTATTGTACTGATCGATGGTCAATTCACCATTGCGTTGGTCATAGCTGTTACTCCAGCCAATGTAACTGGTAAGGGTTTGCTTCTGGCTCAGCTTGAAATCACCCATCATATTCACAAAGTCCTTGGTGGAAGAAGTATGATCCATGAAGCCGGAGTAGTTCTGCTTGCCATAGTTCACCAGAATCGAACTCTTCTCATTGGAAATCTGAAGGTGCGTGGTCATCCGGTTCAGCCCGTAGCTGCCCACCAGCACATCCTGTCCGATGGAAACCTTGTCCTTTTCAGGTCGAATAGTTTGCATATTAACGACACCTGCAATAGCTAGTCCATATAAGGTACCTGAAGGGCCTTTGGTAATTTCAACATTGCCGATAGAACCAAAGTCGATATCATCAAGCACGGTAATCCCTTCAGCATCAGTGATGGGAATACCATTGAGGTATACCTTGACGCCCTGGCCATCAAAATTGCTGTTGATACCCCGGGGGCCAGGGCCACCGCCGCCATAGCCGCGGATATTAAACGACTGACCGCCGCCGATCGAACGCCGTTGCATAAACACGCCAGGTACATTGGCATTGATGGCATCATCCATAAACAATCCCGTGGAACGTTTGATCTCCATGGGGCTCAGTTTCACCAAAGCAACAGGTTGAGCCAATACAGTGCGATTGGCTTCTGAAGTAGCCGTGATCTCCACAGCATTCAAAATTGGATTGGCGGCAGCCAGTGTAATGTTTAATAATGCATTACAATCAGAGACCTGCGCTGTGACCGTTGTATACCCTACAAAAGAAACAGTCAAGGTCATGGCGCCTGAACAAGGAAGAGAGAATGATCCATCACGGTCGGATGTGGTGCCTTGCTGCTGACCATATTGAATAGTAGCACCTTGTAGCGGAGCACCTGCTGCATCCGTGATCGTTCCTTTTACCGTTTGCGCCAGCAATGGCGCCGAGAGCAGTAGCAATAGTGTAAATACGAGTAAATTCTTTTTCATAGTAAATTGATAATAGCCTGAAACATGATCATTCGCCCGCCATTCCTGGCAGGTGATGAAGACTTAGATAAATAAAGAAATAGGAATCAGGCCCTGGGCGGCGGCGTACGGAGGCCTGGTATGGCTGATACAGGATACCAGGACGCACTGAAATTTGGCTGAACAAAAACTTCTGACAGTGATGGACACCAGTCGTGGGCAGTCGGTTGGGTCAGCGGCTGAACACTTCCCTTATACATTTTATTGCCTGCCTTTTCCTTGTCCGGGTTCACCAACGACAAGAGCATTTCTTCGAGGCTGTCATTCTCGCACTGGATGATGACATTTCCGTTGCTACGGGTGATGGCAGCGACATCATATAGTTTGCCTTTCCACTCAAATTCGGTATCCTTTTCGATCCATTGGATCGCCCGGTATTCTGCTTCCGTCACAACAACTTCTTCCAAACCAGATTCATGGGCCGACTTCACCAAGGATTGAAACACGGTGCGGTGATGCAGGGTATAGTACGAACTGAAAATACCCATCGTACCAAGCATATACAGCATGGTGAGCCCCAGCAAATGGATCGATGAGCGTTTCTTCATGGTCAAACCGAGGTCAATGATACTGGATTTTTGGCTACCTGCGAAAAGGCTTTATACGGAAAAAATCCTGCGATGGGTATGAGACCCAAATTGCTGTTTTTCATATGCCAAGGCCATTATTTACTATCTTGAACTAAAATAAATAGTTATGAGTCAGACTACGGACCATGCTGCCCTGGACGCAGCTGCGGAAACCCAACGGTTTATGACTGCGGTCTATGGCTGGATGTCATTTGCACTGATTATCACCGGCCTGGTGGCTGCCTACACGGCCTCAAGACCCGAACTGCTTAATCTCGTTTTCGGCAATACGTGGGTCCTGATTGCGATCGTACTGTTGGAGTTTATCGCCGTAGCAGTTCTGGTTTCGTTGTTGTCCAAACTTAACTCCTGGCAGGCAACCTTGATCTTTATATTGTACTCTGCCCTCAATGGCCTCACCCTTTCGGGAATTTTCGTGGTCTACACAGCGGAGTCGATTGAATTCACATTCTATGTTACTGCCGGCACCTTTGCTGCCATGACCCTATATGGATATACCACCAAAAATGATCTTTCCGGGTGGGGTAATTTTCTAAGCATGGGACTCGTTGGCCTTGTGATCTCTGCAATCGTAGGCGCCTTCTTCGATCTATCTGCCTTTTCGTGGATTACGTCGTGCTTCGGTGTTGTCATATTTGTTGGACTCACCGCTTATGACACCCAGAAAATAAAAGCGATGAACGTAATCGGCAACGAAGGCACCGATGAAGACCGCAAAGAGGCGATCATGGGTGCCCTCGAATTGTACCTCGACTTCATCAATATGTTTCTCTATTTGTTACGTCTATTCGGTGATCGCAAATGAATGCTATCGAAACCTGGCGGCGGGATACACCCGGATGTCAAACCAAAATTCACTTCAACAATGCCGGGGCGTCCCTCGTGCCTGAGCCGGTGCTGCGTGCCACGCTGGACTATCTCTCACTCGAAGCCGTCACCGGCGGATATGAAACGGCCGATCTGAAAGCGGATGCCATCAAAGGCTTCTATACTTCCATGGCCAGGCTGCTGAATACCCAACCGGCCAACCTGTCTTTTCAATCCAGTGCCACCAGCGCCTTTGCTATCGCAGTTTCTGCTATTCCATTTAATAGTGGTGACAAGATTCTGATCGCTGCTGAAGACTACATTTCCAATCAGATTGCTTTTTTGTCCATGCAAAAACGTTTTGGCGTGGAGCTAATCCGCGCCAACAGTCTGCCCGAAGGAGGTGTTGATGTAGATCACATGCGCCAGTTGATGGATAAGCATAAACCGAAACTGGTATCCCTGACCCACGTGCCCACCAACACGGGATTGATTCAACCTGTCGAAGCCGTTGGTGCGCTGTGCCGCGATCGGGACATCCTCTACGTTGTCGATGCGTGTCAGAGTGTTGGTCAGCTGCCGCTGGATGTAAATAAGATTCATTGCGACTTCTTATCCGGTACTTTCCGGAAATTCCTGCGCGGTCCGCGGGGCACCGGCTTCTTATTTATATCCGATCGGATACTGCGTGGGAATTTTGAGCCATTATTTATTGATATGCGGGGTGCCGAATGGACTGACGCGAATGAATATGAACGTCGCCCGGATGGCCGCCGTTTTGAAGAGTGGGAAATGCCATACCCCCTGATCGTTGGGTGCGCAACCGCAGCCGATTATGCTATGACCGTAGGACTCGAAACGATCCGGGATCGCAACGCCGCTTTGGGAAACTTTGTCCGAAACAAAATCACCGGCATGGGCCTTCGGCTCCTGGACCGAGGGCATAAACTGAGCAGCATCATTACCGTTCAGATTCCAGGAAAAGAAAGTAGCTTTATCCTGAACAATTTGAGGAAAAGGAACATTAATACTTCGATAGCCCAGCACAGCTCTGCTATTCTGGATTTTGACGCAAAAGGGGTGACGTGGGCACTTCGGATTTCTCCCCATTATTACAACACAGAAGAAGAAGTGGACACACTGATTCAGGCTTTGAAAGAGGTGGTTTGAATTGAATATGAATCGCAAGGACTTCATCAAACTTATTGGAACTGGTTCGCTGGCCGCCTGTGCAGGCTGTCTGAACCAGGATTACAGCTTCCCACAACCCGGAAATGTGGACTTTTACCTGAATATTGAACAGGCCGACAATAGTGTATTACAATCACCGGGCGGATGGTTATCCAAGAACGGTGTTGTGATCGTACATCTCCAGACGGGTGGATTTGTGGCCTTCAGCCGGGTATGCTCACACCAGGGAGGACCTATACAATTTCAGCCCTCACAGAATAATCTGATTTGCAACCGCCATTACAGCGCCTTCGATCTCACCGGCTTTCCCATCAATGGTCCCGCAACCAAGCCCCTTCGAAAGTTCAAAGCCGAATTGACCGGCAACCTGCTCCACGTTTCAAATCTTACCTAGTGTGTGAAACCCGGTAAGGCAATTCTACTGACCATCGCGCTGGAGTTGCTGCTCGTAGCGGCGTGTGTTTACCTGTATGGTACCTCACTGGAAGCCCTGCAGATGGTCACCCGTTACTCCGGCCGGCTCTCTCTTTTGATCTTTGCCATTCTTTTTATCGGATACCGTCAGCATGAACGGTTGCTTCAATCTGTACTCTCTCCTGATTACTTTCTTGTCTTTGCCATTGCCCATGGAATTCATTTGCTTGAACTGCTGGGTTATGTTTATTTGGCGGGCATTGAACTGGTGCCTTATCGCGTGGCCGGCGGGTTCATTGCCTATAGCCTGATCTTCGCCATGCCGTGGCTTCAACACAGACACCGCACCGGAGACCTTGCAACAAGCCGTTTCGTTCGCATCAGCTGGATATACGGTTACTACGTATGGCTCATTTTCTTCATGACCTATCTCGGAAGGTTGAAGGGACAATTTCAAAATGCATCACCTGAACTCGAACATTTGGTGGGCATGTCACTGGTGATAATTGTCTTTGTCTGGAAGACCGCGAGCCTCCTCACCAGAAAACAGGCAACCCCGTCCGCACCATAATTCACGCGGGCACGGCTGGATTTTCTTATATTAAATCCTTCGAAAGGACAGCCCATGAATCAGCTTCAGCTTGCGGATTATGTAGTGTTTATTGTCTACCTGACCGGAGTCTCCGCCTATGGGCTGTTTGTATACTACCGCAAGCGAAAGGCCGCAACAAACTCACAGGAGTTCTTTCTGGCAGAAGGTTCTCTCACCTGGTGGGCCATCGGCGCATCACTGATTGCCTCCAATATTTCTGCCGAACATTTCATCGGTATGTCCGGATCTGGTTTTGCGCTGGGATTGGCCATCTCGACCTATGAATGGATGGCTGCAGCCACCCTGATCATCGTGGCTGTATTTTTTATACCCATCTACCTTAAGAATAAGATATATACCATGCCCCAGTTTCTGTCGCAGCGGTATAACAATACAGTAAGTACCATCATGGCTGTGTTTTGGTTGTTGGTATACGTCCTGGTGAACCTGACCTCCATCCTATACCTCGGCGCATTGGCCATTGCCACCATCACGGGTTTCTCCTTCGAATTTTGTATGGCCGGACTCGCCATCTTTTCCATCATTGTCACCCTGGGCGGAATGAAGGTGATTGGATACACTGACGTGGCACAGGTAGCGGTGTTAATCGGCGGTGGCCTGATGACAACCTACCTTGCACTAAAACTGGTATCGCTCAATTATGGTTATGGTTCTGATGTTTGGGTGGGGCTATCCCTGATCAAAGAAAAGGCGCCCTCTCACTTTCACATGATCTTTGATTCTTCACATCCTTTCTACCGCGACTTACCCGGACTCTCAGTGCTGGTAGGTGGTATGTGGATCAATAACCTCAACTATTTTGGTTGCAATCAGTACATCACCCAGCGCGCTTTGGGAGCGGACTTGCCCACTGCCCGCTCGGGTTTGTTGTTTGCGGCTTCCCTTAAATTACTCATGCCCGTTATCGTG
>DNZD01000088.1 GCA_003504855.1 Cytophagales bacterium | reverse complement strand
TCGAAAAGGGTTTTGATGCCTGGATAGGTACGTTCACGGAAATAATACCACACCGATGCCTTCGAAGGCACTACGTTGGGTTGATCGCCACCATCGGATATCACGTAGTGCGACCGTTGTGTCAACTCGAGGTGCTCACGCCGGTAGTTCCATCCTACATTCATGAGCTCAACGGCATCCAAAGCGCTGCGTCCACGCCATGGCGCACCAGCGGCATGCGCAGCAGCACCTTCAAAATTGAATTTGACGGAGATCATTCCATTGTAACCACTGTCGCCATAGCTGACACCGAGATTACTGGCCACATGTGTGAATATGCAGGCGTCTACTTGCTTGAAGGCCCCTGCCCGGATGTAATATGCTTTGGTACCCAGTTGCTCTTCGGCAATGCCAGGCCAAAGAACGAGGGTGCCTGAAATCTTCTCACGCTCCATAATCTTCTTGATGGCCAGTGCTGAAATGATATTGAGCGCCTGACCGGAGTTGTGGCCTTCACCATGGCCGGGCGCACCTTCCACGATGGGGTCATGATAAGCGACGCCTGGCTTTTGGGATGCTTTAGGAATACAATCAACGTCCGAACCCAGGGCAATTACCGGCTTACCGTTGCCCCAGCTGGCCATCCACGACGTAGGAATTCCAGCAATCCCTTTTTCGATTTTGAATCCATTCTTTTCCAGCAGCGTGGTGAGATAGGCCTGGGTTTCCACTTCCTGAAATCCCAATTCAGAAAAACTGAATAACATGTCATTGATCTGCTGACCCAACACCGCGTTCTTTTCTACTTCCTGAGCAGCTTCTGATTTGAGCTTCTCGAGCAGTTGAACCTCAGGTTGCGCATTCGCGAGCATAGGTATGGCCACCAAGAGCCAGAGTATTCGTTTCATGGAGGTAGGTTTAGAAAAGAAAGTTAAATAATTCAAACCCCTAACCAAGCGGCATTTACAGGGAAGGCCGGTCGAAATTCGGGGACCGGAACTGAGCAAACCGGCTAACCTATTGATTCGTAACATTCTCATCTCCAATTTTGGCCACCGCCTATGAAACTTCCATTCCTTATTCTGCTACTGGCCGGATTGACGCTCATCGCATCGGGTCAGTCCCCCACGGTGAATGATGAGTTTGATGACGATCGTTACGGATGGTGGACGGGCGAGTCGAATGGAGGGTCTCAACGAATTGAAAACGGCAAGCTTCAACTCAATTCTCCTGCAGGCGGCTGGGCTTCAAGTATCAATGTGTACGTTGACGTGAATGAGGACTTTCGGCTGGCCGCCAACATTACCCAGACAGGTGGTGTTTCCAACAAAGGTTTCGGCCTGATGTGGGGGTACAACAAAGCCCTTAATAGCTATAACTACCTTGTTATCGCATCCACCGGGTATTACTTTATCGGGTCTACGAACAAAGCCACCAACAACCTGAAACCCAAGAAGGGATGGGTTCAGTCTTCGGTGGTTAATCCTTTAGGCAAGGCCAATCAAATTGCGGTGGAACAGACCGCTGGCGTACTGCACTTCATCATCAATGGAACTGAGGTAGATCAATACCCGGCCTTTCCCTGGGATGGTACCGCCATCGGGATCATCAACTATGATCAGATGAACCTGGAAATTGATCACTATCGATTCAGCCAGCCCGGCGTCGTCATCAATTTACCACCCAAGCTCACCACTGGATTGGTAAAGGTAAACCTTGGGCCTGGCGTGAACACACCGGTTAATGATGTCATGCCGCGAATTTCCGCCGATGGCAAGCTTCTCTATTTTACGCGTCAATATTATGCCGGCAACCTGGGAGGCATCGAAGATGCAGAAGATTATTACTCCTCTACATGGGATGGCAGCAAGTGGTCAGATGCCATCAACCTGGGCGAACCCTTCAATACAAAAACAACAGACAATATTTCTTCCATCAGTACTGACAATAACACCATCATCTTCGTAGACGCTACTCAATTCTGGAAGAGAACACGAAGCCTCCTTGGCTGGAATGCACCTGAACTGCTGGGCATCACGTACCGCAATGAAGCCAAACACTTTGAATCGTACCTCTCGTCCGATGGAAAAGCCATGTTGTTCACAACCAAGAACAGCAGCAACTTATATTACGACACTGCTCGTGAAGAGCGGGATATTTATGTTTCCCTGCAGAATGATGATGGTCAATGGGAGGACCCGATCAACTTAGGTCCTACCGTGAATACGCGGTTCGACGAAGTGTCCCCATTTCTCGCAGCCGATGGCAAGACTTTGTACTTTTCGTCCCACGGCCACCCGGGATATGGTAGTGCTGATATATTTATGACGCGTCGAACCGGTCCGGGGTGGACCGAATGGACCAAGCCGGTGAATCTCGGGCCGGAAATCAACAGCTATTCATTTGATGCCTATTATGTACTGCCTGCCTCCGGTGAAATTGCATTGATGGTTACTGACAAAGATGGATATGGAAAAACTGATATCGTATCCATCAGGCTGCCCAAGGAAATAAAACCAGATCCGGTGGTCCTGGTCCGGGGCAGGACGTTGGATGCAAAAAACCAAAAGCCAATCAGTGCCGATATCATTATTGAAAATCTGAGCACCAACAAGAACGTGGGTGAAGCCATCTCAGACCCGGCAACCGGTGAATACAAAATCACCCTGCCCTATGGCGCCAACTATGGATTCCACGCCGCAGCCCCTGGACATCTATCGGTTAGTGAGAACCTTGATCTCACAGAAGTAAAGAGCTTTGTCGAACTGTCTAAAGACCTCTACTTGTCTCCAATCGAAGTCGGTGAGCGCATTAAGCTGAACAACGTGTTCTTTGAACAAGCCAAAGCCATATTGAAGCAGGAATCCTATGCTGAACTGGACCGTCTGGTTGACATCATGAAAGAGAACCCGTCCATGGAAATTGAACTGGGCGGATACACCGACAATCAGGGAAACTCCGTGCGGCTGATTCTGCTTTCGCAGGATCGCATCAGCACCGTGAAGAAATATATGACCGACAAAGGCATCGCCCCGCGCCGGATTGCAGGCAAAGGCTATGGCCCCGCCAACCCAATCGCCCCCAACGATACTGAGGACGACCGCAGGCTCAACCGGCGGGTAGAGTTCAAAATCACCAAGAAATAGCGCCAGGCCGCCGCTCAACCGCCGTCCTTTTTGTAGCTTCGCGCGTTAAATTTACGCATGAAGCTGTACGAACAATACCCGTTATCCGTCACCAACTCCCTGAGCGGAAAAAAAGAAAAATTCGAAACCATAACACCCGGCTTTGTGGGTATGTACGTGTGTGGTCCCACCGTGTACAATTTTGTGCACCTCGGCAACACCCGCACTTTCCTCACATTTGATATTATTTCACGCTACCTGAGGTTCCTCGGGTACAAGGTGCGTTACGTCCGCAACATCACAGATGTAGGCCATCTTGAAAACGACGCCGACGAAGGCGAAGACAAAATCGGAAAGAAGGCACGGCTGGAGCAACTCGAACCCATGGAAGTTGTAAAGCGCTATACCGAAGACTTTCACGGCGTGATGCGACAGTTTAATATCCTCCCGCCCAGCATCGAACCTTCCGCGACAGGCCATATCGTGGAACAAATTCTCATCACCCAAAAGCTTATTGAACAAGGACTCGCCTATGAAGTCAACGGCTCAGTGTACTTCGATGTAAAGAAATATAATAAGCGCAATCATTATGGCATCCTCTCCGGCCGCAACATTGATGAATTACTTGAAAGTGGTCGCGACCTTGATAGTCAGGATGAAAAACGTGAGAAGATAGACTTCGCCTTATGGAAGAAAGCATCTCCTGAACACATCATGCGTTGGCCTTCGCCCTGG
>DNZD01000354.1 GCA_003504855.1 Cytophagales bacterium | reverse complement strand
AGTTCTCCGTGTCTATATTCAGTTGTTCTTCAAAGGTGTAGCCGCGGTCCCGGGAATAGCGCTGCCCCTGGTATTCAAACTTCGTAAGGCCCACAAACAAGTCGTTGGCCAGCAAACTGAAAATCAAAGGATTGAGGTTGTCGGTGGCGATCTTGCGCTGATGTAATGGCGAATAGGGATGAACTTCCTGCCCTTGCTTTTGCCTGAGTATTACTTCGCGAAAATAGCTCGCTCCGATCAGTCCCCCGGAAGCACCAGTAATCAACATGGTCTGATCCATCAATTTGCCACCGGTAAGACTGTCGGCTTGTTGCAGGGTGGCCAGCGTCCACAAGGCGGCCCGCTTACCACCCCCGCTGGTACATACGAACACCATCTTTCTTTTCTCACCAGGTCCGAATTTGGCTTTCCAGTTTTCAAGAATCTGCAGGGTGTGTTCACGCGCCTGTCTAATGTGGATACTATCATTGAGTTGCCTGAGATGATCAACTGTGTAGGTGACCGGAGCGGCGGTATAGTCGAGACCAAAGGCCTGATACTTTTTGGTGAGCCAGCCTTCGCCAATCAGAAAATTCACAAACAGGAACAGTGCCAGCGACATGGTAATGGACCAACCACCAAACCAATAAGAGAAGGCGCCAGACAACATGACGAAAATGGTGAGAAAGATCATGAAGCTGGCGGCAGCTGGCACCTGAAATGCCGGATAGTCCTTAAATATGCCCAGGATCATAACCATGCCGAATATAAGTAACTCGATAATCACGAGATTAAACTGATTCTGGTCGAATACCTGAAGGATGGCTCCTTTGTCGTAGAAATCTTTTTCATCCATCACCTTCTTGAACCGGAAATCCGTGTCGAGGTAATAGTCTACGCGCGCTTGTTTCTTTTTGGCGATGTCGAGTTTGTTCATCGCGCTCGCCCGCGTCACTTTCACCGTCTGTTTGATCTTTTCGTCCAGGCGGCAGACCATGTACTTAAAAATATCCTTCTGGGTATACCGGAAATACAACTGAAGCAGGAGGGCCATAGCCAGATAGCCAGTGGCAAATCCAGCCAGATCGAGGGCAAGTTCGGTGCCAGTGGTGTATTCGTTGTTTACCTGAAAACTGATGACCTGATAGAGGTAGGTAATCAAAAAGGTGGTTGGCAACAGGCTGTTGTTCAGGCTGAACTTTCTGAACGGTCTGGACATAGCACCCACAAACGAAAAGTGGTGTCCATCAGAAATGTAACAGGTGATGTGGAAGGCAGCGGTGAATCCATACACGAGCAAGCCCATGAAGGCGAAGCTGGTAAAGTTGACTTCGTTCAGGTATTCAGGGTCGAGAAACAAATACGGAATGCCGAGGTATTTCCCGAAGTTTCCGGTGATCATGGCAAACAAGACGGCCCAGCAAAGCAGGAGGATCTGATTCCGCTTGAAATTATTAATCAGCAGCTGAATGGGGAAGGAGTAGAGAAAGGCAGAGAACAAACCGGAGAGCCGAACCATAGGGACAGAATTATTTAAATGTATGCATTTCAATCGATAGTTCTGCAAATTTTCCAATCCAGTTTTACGATGCGATTAATCCCTGCAGGGTATTGTGAGCCCGTCACTAATTCGTAATTTTTGATCGTCATCTTAAAATTACTGTCTCAGGTTTTCAGTGTTGTTTTTCATATTGCTTGTCTCCCAATCCCCAATCCCCAACCCTCATCCCCAATCCCTAATCCCTTTATTTTCTTGCGACCATTCACCATCTATCGTTCTTCTGCCGGCTCCGGTAAAACGCGCACCCTGGCCAAGGAATATTTGAAATTGGCCTTGCGAAACCGGGCTAGTTATTTCAGGCATATCCTTGCGGTAACGTTTGCCAACAAAGCAACCCAGGAAATGAAGGACCGGATTCTGGATTACCTGGATGAATTTACGGTTGAATCAAAGGACCCGATGGCTGCGGAGTTGCAGCAGGAACTGCACCTCGATGTCCCCACCTTTCAACAGCATTGTGCAGAACTCCGCTCGGAGATATTGCACAACTACGATCAGTTTGCCATCAGCACCATCGATGCGTTTTTTCAGAAGGTGATACGCTCGTTTACCCGCGAAGCCGGACTGATGGGAGATTATCGCCTGGAGGTAGACCGGGACGCCGTCATGGAGGAAGTCATAGAAAATCTGATCGATGAAGTCGGCCCCGATAATAAGAACCTTACCCATTGGGTAGTGAAGTTTGCCAAAGAGAACCTGGAAAATGACAAGAAATGGGATTTCAGGAAGAGCTTACTCGAATTTTCACAAGAAATTTTCAGGGAGGAGTTTAGAACCATTGAATTGGAACTCCGGAAGAATACCGATGATCCAAAAT
The DNA here is from genome assembly GCA_003504855.1 of Cytophagales bacterium. GTDB lineage: Bacteria > Bacteroidota > Bacteroidia > Cytophagales > Cyclobacteriaceae > ELB16-189. The sequence continues at coordinate 6,027 of DNZD01000354.1, read as the reverse complement.
TCTTCACTCATCTCCAGCAAGAGCTATTGAAGATCAAGAGATCGTTTCAGAATAGAATTTCAATCCCCGCCAACGAAATACTGACAACACTTGATGCCCGCGGATGGACACCTGAAGATCTGAAAAACAGTGGCAAAGGACTGATTAAGAACTTACACTTGTATGCGTCGAAGTCGTCAATTGCCGAAATGGTTCCTCCGGGTACAAATTTCAGAGATGATTTTACAAGTGCGCGCGACTGGCCTAAGGCAAAGTCGCTTAAATACAAAGAGATACAACTTGAGGCAGAGCAGTCGTTGGTGGGGAAAGTTAAATCCATTATTCAGTTATATGATCAGGAATACCCGACAGCACTGTCGGCTGAATTAGTCCTGGATAATCTCTATGTATTCGGCCTCGTATCCGACCTCTCCCGGAAACTGCAAGAATACAAATACGAAAACAACGTCATGCTGCTCGCGGATGCTCCCGCATTTCTGAATGGTATAATTCGGGATAGCGATACCCCGTTTGTTTATGAGAAGATCGGCTCCTTTTACCGCAACTACCTGATTGACGAATTTCAGGACACCTCTGGATTACAGTGGAGGAACTTTCTTCCCTTGTTGGTCAACGGCCTCGACCAGATGTACCCCAGTCTAATTGTCGGGGATGTTAAGCAGTCCATTTACAGATGGAGAAGCGGTGACTTGACTTTGCTGCAACAACAAGTGGAGAACCAGGTCGGAGCCGGCCGGGTTGATAAGAAAAACCTGAACAGGAATTTCAGGAGCGCACAGGCAGTGGTCCGGTTTAACAACGCTGTCTTTCGCACCATCCCGGTTCAAATGGCAGAACCATTTGCCAAGGAGGCGTACGGGGACGTGCAGCAGGAAATTAATCGAACGGAAAATGGATTTGTCCGGATCACATTCCTGCAGAAGGAGGAAGATCAGTCGTCGGATGAAATCTCCCTCGCCGCCATGACATCTTACATCGAGAAACTGCAATTGGCCGGTGCGGCATTAAGAGACATTGCCATCTTAGTGAGAACCAATAATGATGGTCAGAAAGTAGCTGATCATCTGCTGCATGTCAAGGAGACCGACAAAGTCCATCCGGATTGTGCATATGATGTGATCTCCAATGAGTCCCTCCGGTTGGAGGGTGCGGCAACAGTGAACTTGTTGCTGGGGGCCATGCGCTATTTACTCGACACAGAGAACCATGTTGCCAAAGCCCAGGTTGCCTTCGAGTTCGCCCGTCTGCATACACCGGATCGACCCTTGGAGGATGTTTTTAAGGCGACAAACTCTATAGTCTTTGAAAATCAACTTCCGGATGAGTTTGTCCGACAGAAGTTGTCATTGAAAAAATTGCCCCTCTTTGAATTGACAGAGACCCTGATCCGGATATTCAATATTGGGACTGTGCAGGGAGAGTTGGCTTACCTGCAGGCCTTTCAGGATCTCGTATTGGAGTTTTACAGCCGGGAACGAAATGACCTGGCTTCGTTTCTCTCCTGGTGGGAGGAAAACCGGGAGAGTGAGAAGACTTCCATCAAGGTGTCTGCTGACTCCGATGCCATGCAGATTCTGACCATCCATAAGTCCAAGGGTCTGCAGTTCAAGTATGTCATCATCCCATTTTGCTCCTGGACAACGGATCATCAGGGGTTTAATCCACCCCGGCTTTGGGTGAAGACCGATGAGGCACCATTGAATCAAGCCGGTTATATGCCGATAAAGTATTCATCCAAATTAAAAGACACCGTCTTTGCGGATGCCTATCAGCAGGAACATTCAAGGGCATTGCTGGACAACCTTAACCTGCTTTATGTGGCATTTACGCGCGCGGAGTCCGGTTTGATCATGCTGGCCACCAGTGGAAAAAGTGGCCCAACCAAAAACACCGTATCGCGTTTGGTGTATGACGCCCTCCAGGGTGATCCTGAACTGCTGCCAAACTGGAACGCCGCCGCCATGGAATATTCGATCGGGGAAATCAAAATTGAAAAACAATCAGAACCTTCATCGGTAACACCGGATGTCATGACTTCCTATGCCGTAGGGCGCTGGCGCGATGCGTTGGTCATTCGCCAAAGTGGGGCTTCCTTTTTTAAGCCGGAGTCCGACGCACGAACCAAAATTAATTATGGAATTCACCTGCACGCCGTTCTTTCCCGCATCAAATACAGCAAAGACTGGAAGAATGCGGTCCAATCGCGGGTTGAGGATGGCTATCTGCAATCCGATGAATGCAAGGATGTGTCGGCACATCTGGAAAAATTGATGCAGCACCCAACGGTGAGTCTTTGGTTTTCCGAAGAATGGATGGTGAAAACGGAGGTTCCCATTCTTCTTCCGGGGGGAGCGGAAAACCGGATTGACCGATTGTTGATCAAAGACAATAAGGCAATTATTATTGACTATAAAACTGGAGACAAATCTTCCTCGGATCAGCAGCAGGTGAAGGCGTACATCGATATTCTCAGGAAAATGGGTTACACCGAGGTGGAGGGTTATCTCCTGTACCTGCGTGATATGGATGTGGTGGCGGTGCACCAGAGGAGCACTAGGGCGACCAAAGTGAAGGATGATAAACAGTTGGGGCTCTTTTGACGATGAAACAATTTCTTTACGAATTAGCAGAGCAGATCAAGAAGGATCACCCGGCTTGGGAAAACCTCACCGTGGTATTTCCAAACCGAAGGGCCGTTCTGTACTTCCGCCATCACCTGAGCCAGTTGCTGGAAAAGCCGGCGTTCGCGCCGCAATTGATTACCATTGAAGAATTGTTTGCCCGGCATAGCCAAGTGCGGGTGCCGGACAAGTTGGAATTGGTTCATCGGTTGTATCACATCTATGGCGAAGTGATGAAGCGTACCACTACGGAAACGTTTGACCAGTTCTACTTCTGGGGAGAGATGCTGCTGCGTGATTTCGATGAGATGGACAAATACCTGGTCAGCGCCGAACAGGTGTTCAGAGACCTCAGTAATCAGAAAGAAATGGATGCGGCCTTTGAGTATCTCACCGAACAGCAGATCGAATTTCTCGAAAGCTTCTGGGGACCCTTTCAGGCTAACCTCACTTCCAACAAGAAGAAATTTCTGGATACCTGGCGTCACTTGCCCGCCGTTTACCGGGAATTCAGGAATAGCCTGTCGACCGAAAACCTGGCGTATGACGGGATGCTCCAGCGCACAGTAGCGGAAGGGCCGCTGGATCAACTGGTTTCTGGTCCTGTGGTTTTCGCCGGATTCAATGCACTGACCTCCGCCGAAGAAAAGCTTATGACGGCCTACCTGACCAAGGGTACAGGAAAAGTGCGTTGGGATGTCGATAGTTATTACCTCAATGATACGGCGCAGGAGGCTGGCGTCTTTTTCCGGCAGTATCAGATGCATGCCGTGCTGGGGAAGACATTCCCGAAGGATATCCCCGGGAATTTTTCCCGCCCCAAGAATGTGTCGATTTTGGGAGCTTCCCAGTTGGTCGGTCAGGCCAAATTGATGGCACAAACTGTTGGTGAACTACTGGCCAAGGGCATGATCCCGGAGGAGACCCTCATCGTACTCCCTGATGAAAAGATGTTGCTCCCCGTACTGCACGGATTGGCGGTTGAGGTAAAAACCATGAATGTCACCATGGGATTTCCGCTGGCCAGCACACCGGTCTTTAACCTGATTGAACAATTGGCGGAGCTTCAAGTCAACCAGCGCGAGAGTCGATTTAACCAACGCCATGTGCTTGCGTTGCTCGGTCATCCTTATGTGCTGGCTGCCGACCCTGTGCTGGCCTCAGGTCGCCGCAAAGAAATTGTCGAGAATAAGAAGTTCACCGTACCGGCTGAAGAGATGCAGATCGGTCCTCTTTTGTTTGGTGTCATCTTTCAGCCCATATCGGGCCAATCCATCATAGGATATCTTCATGATATCATGTACGCTCTGGGAGGACTTCCGCAACTCACCGCCCTTGACAAAGAATACGTGTTGCAGTTTCTGAAATTGATCAATCGACTCGGCGAAGTCTGGACAGTGGAAGAAGCGGCGTATAATGAATTTCCGCCGGCGAAGAAGGAAAAGGAAATCTGGAAATCATTTCTCCGGCTGTTCCGACAGTTGGTCCGGGCACAAAAGATTCCATTTGTTGGAGAACCCTTGTCAGGTTTGCAGGTGATGGGTGTGTTGGAGACCCGTAATCTTGATTTCAAGAATGTATTTATCCTGTCTATGAATGAAGGTGCCTTGCCAGCTGGTGGACACCGCTCTTCATATGTCCCATTTACAATCCGCAAAGCATATCAATTACCAACAACCGAGCATCAGGACGCCATGTACGCCTATCTTTTTTATCGGATACTGCAGCGGGCTGAAAACGTATATCTGTTTTACAATACGGAAACCGATGTGCTCGGGCAGGGGGAAAAAAGCCGGTTCTTGCAGCAGTTGCTGTTTGAGTCAGGCTGGAACATCAAGCATCGGGTGTTGCAGACTGCCGTGCAACCGACTCCGCTCAGGGCCATTGAAATCCCCAAGGATGAGTTTGCCCTTCAGGGCCTCGAGCGCCTCAACGAGGTCACAGATAGCTCCAAGGGAATTTCACCTTCGGCCCTGAATACATATGTCCAGTGCTCCTTGCGTTTTTATTTTCGGTATATCGCACGCATCAAAGAATTGGAAGAGGTGGATGATGATATCAACGCCCGCTCTTTTGGGTTGTTATTGCATCATGTGATGCAGAAGTTTTATGAGGGGGTTGTCGCCACGAACAAAAACAAAATCATTGAGCCGAGTGACTTGAATCATGCTGAGACCGTGATTGATAAGCTGATCAATGAGTATTTTATTCACTTGTCAGGAACAAAGGGTGAGGTAGTATATGAGGGGCAACGGCTCATTGTCCGGGAAGTGGTAATGAGTTTTGCCGAGGCTATCCTGAGGCACGACAAGGCGTACGCGCCATTTACCATTGAAGGGCTCGAAAAAGGAGGATTGACGTATTACGCAAAAATCTCCCATGCGCCGGGGCAGGCGGTACTGAGTGGTACCATCGACCGCCTCGATTTGAAAGACAATGTGTTGCGGGTGATTGACTACAAAACCGGAGGCGACAAACTTGAATTCTCATCCATTGAGTCCCTGTTTGACGGAGAAGACAAAAGCAGAAACAAGGCAGTATTCCAGACTTTCTTGTACGCACTGCTGTACCGGGCCAATCACCCGGTGAATGGCTTACAATTGATTCCCGGCTTGCTAACCCGAGCCAACTTGTTCGAAGAAGAGTTGCATTTTGGATTCTCCATGAATAAAAAACCCATCGGCGACATGACTCCGTTTGTGGAACAATTTGAGAGCCTGCTGAAAAGATTGCTGGAGGAGCTCTTCAATCCGGAAATTCCCTTTCGACAAACGCGTAATGAAAAAAATTGCGAGTACTGCCCTTATCGGCAGATTTGTTACCGCAATTGATTTTAACGTACTTCGGGCGTTGATTGTGCTATGTTGTCCAGGGTGATTGGTGCTCTTTTTGCGGTTGTTATTACCGGACTATTCGTCCTGATGATTTATCGCGTCATTACCAGTTGGTCCAGGAAAGACGAAGATGAGTAGTACACCCGCCATGGACCTGACACGTCATCACGAAAGGGCCGGGCAGAAGGCCGCTGAAAACAAAAAATTTCTTCTTGGGTTGAAGAAAAAAGATGCCAGAACTGTCGATGATGCCTTTCATCAGGCCCACCACGACGTGTTCGAACAGGTGGACTGTCTCACGTGTGCGAATTGCTGCAAAACAACCAGTCCGATCTTTTATCAAACCGACATTGAACGAGTGGCCAGGGCCCTGAAGATGAAGCCCGGTGACTTCGTGGAGAAATACCTGCGCATAGATGAAGACAAGGATTTTGTGCTCAAGGTTGCTCCCTGCCCGTTTCTGGGCCCGGATAATTACTGCATGGTATATGCCGATCGCCCCAAGGCATGCCGGGAATATCCGCACACCGACCGGAAGAAGATGGTTCAGATCATGGACCTCACGCTGAAGA
>DNZD01000348.1 GCA_003504855.1 Cytophagales bacterium | reverse complement strand
ATCCGTGTATTCAATCTCCTCAAAGCGCTTCTTGTCTGCGTAGTTACCTGGATTGACCCGCACCTTTTCGACAATGCGGGCGGCCAACTCAGCCGCGTTGGGTGTGAAATGGATGTCTGCAATCAGCGGAACAGTGTAACCCCGATGCCGCAGTTCCTTTTTGATAGCCTCCAGGTTTTGAGCTTCCTTGATGCTGGGTGCTGTGATTCTCACGTATTCGCATCCTGCCTTGACCATCCTGATGACCTGTTCCACTGACCCCAGGGTATCCATGGTGTCAACGGTGGTCATGGATTGAATCCGGATGGGATTCTTTCCGCCCATAGGCAAGTCACCGATCGTGACTTCCAGGGTGTTCCGGCGGGAATATTGGACGAGGCTGTTGCAGTATTGCTTGACGCGGTCGATTGTTTCCATGGCTGAGGTACAAAATTAACCTTTGAGCCGTCAAAAAGTTCAAATATCGCCCAACTGTGGTCGAAGCACGATTTCCTCTACTACGGTGTGCGATGAAAGGCTATACGCGGAATAAATGGCCTCTGCGACGTCTTCAGGCTTCATGAACCTAGACTCCGGAAGCCCGCTGCCGGCCCAGGAATCTGTAAGGGTAGCACCAGGAATCACGGCGGTAACTCGGACTCCCTTGGGTTTCAGTTCTTCCCGCAGCACTTTGGTAAGGCCCAGGAGTGCAAACTTTGATATGGCATAGGAGCCTCCGTTGGGGTAAGCCTTGATGGACGCGATGGAGCACACTGAAAAGATATGCCCGGATTTGGCCGCAGCCATGGACGGCGCCAGCCCCCGGGTAGTATGGTAGGCGCTGTATACGTTGGCCTCCACCAATTTGGCAAGAGCACCTTCGGGTTCAGTGAGCACCTCCCCAGGGGTGAAGAATCCAGCGTTGTTTACCAGTACATCCACCGACCGGTTCAGTGCCATTACCTCATCGGTGAAGCGCTTAGCCTGAGCAGGCTGGCTGAGGTCGGCAACCATGGTATGCACCTTTACGCCAAATGCAGATGATATCTCCTTACTGGCTGACTCAAGATCGCTGCGGGTGCGCGCGCAAAGTGCCAGGTCAAAATTCTCACGGGCAAACCGCCAGGCGATGGCCTTCCCTATCCCCTTCGTTCCTCCGGTAATCACGGCCAGTTTACTCATGGAATTATTTACCTTTAGGGCAATTTAGCCTGATTTCATGAAGGGTTTTGGTGCGTATGTGATTTTTTTGGGTTCCTTGTTTGTGCGTCGCGAATCCTTCAAGACCTACTATAAGCTGGTGCTTGAAGAGTCGGTTTTAATTGGCGTAAAATCCATTGGATTGGTTGCCCTCGTGGCCTTCTTTATCGGGGCAGTGACTACCGTTCAAACTGCCTACAATCTTGTCAGTCCCATCATTCCCAAGTATACCATCGCGAACGTAGTAAGGGAAATGACCATCCTGGAACTCGCTCCCACCATCATGGCCATTATTTACGCGGGCAAGGTAGGATCGAGCATGGCAGGTGGATTGGGTACCATGCGGATCACCGAGCAAATTGACGCGCTGGAGGTCATGGGCATTAATGCAGCCTCCTACCTGGTGCTGCCCAAAATTATTGCCTCCTTGTTGATGTATCCCATGCTGGTGATTCTGGCCGGCTCTTGCTCACTGCTGGGTGGCTATGTTGTGGGCGCCGCGGCACATCTGATCACCCCTACCGACTACTCATATGGTCTGCGTTTTGCTTTCGATTCCTACGCGATCACTTTTGCCCTGATTAAATCCTTTGTCTTCGCCTTTCTGATCTCCTCCATCTCCTCCTTCAAAGGGTATTTCACCCAGGGTGGTGCGCTTGAAGTAGGCATTGCCACAACCGCTGCCGTGACCGCCAGTATTATTGCGGTACTGCTCTCAGATTATCTGTTGGCCCAATTGCTTTACGTTCGGTGATCAAGATCAACAACATATCAAAAGCCTTTTCAGGCAAGCAAGTACTGGAAGGAATATCCGGAACTTTCGAAAAAGGGAAGACGAATCTGATTATCGGATCCAGTGGAACCGGCAAGAGCGTCCTGCTCAAGTGCATAGTCGGACTGATTACACCTGATACCGGCAATGTATTTTATGACCTGCGAAACTTTACCGAAGCCGACAAGGAAATGAAGGCGGAAATTCGCCGTGAGATTGGTATGCTTTTTCAGGGCGGCGCACTGTTTGATTCCAAGAACGTGGAAGACAACGTGAAGTTCCCCCTGGATATTCTCACCAAGATGCCAGCTGACGAAAAACTGGATCGGGTGAACTTCTGTCTGAAACGCGTAGGCCTTGAGAATGTGAACAAGAAAATGCCGTCGGAGATTTCTGGTGGCATGAAGAAACGTGTGGGCATTGCCCGCTCAATTGTTAACAATCCCAACTACCTTTTTTGCGACGAACCCAACTCCGGTTTGGACCCCCAGACCTCCATCCTGATTGATGATCTCATCAAAGAAATTACCCTGGAATTCGACATCACGACCATCGTGGTTACCCACGACATGAACTCTGTGATGGGTATCGGTGAACGCATCATGTTTCTGTACAAAGGGCGCAAGCTTTGGGAAGGCACCAATGATCAGATTATTGACTCAGGCGTTGCCGAACTAAACGACTTTGTCTTCTCGAATAAGGTGATGCAAAGCTTAAAAAAACGCACTTAAAGCGTTGGTTTAAAGCTGTTTAAATTAATTTTCACAAACATTTACTAGAGGGCCTTTTCAGCGCAATTCGCTATGGGCGCACAAGCGGTAATTCAACCACAAACTCAGTTCCCTCGCCGTCTTTGCTTGAAAATCTGATTTGG
>DNZD01000230.1 GCA_003504855.1 Cytophagales bacterium | reverse complement strand
TGTTGTACGGAGGCTTGATCTTGTTGAGCAGGGCGATGACTTCAGGATGTGCGATGCAGATGCCTATGCGGAGCCCGGCGAGGCCCCAGGCTTTTGAAAGGGTTTGCAGTACAATGAGGTTTTCGAATTCCGAGAGACGCTCCGACCATGATGCCTGGTCGCTGAAATCAATATATGCTTCGTCCACCACGACCAGGCAATTGACCTCACTAAGCAAATGCTCGATATCCTGAATACGAAGCAGGTTGCCGGACGGGTTGTTGGGGCTACAGAGAAATATGATTCGTGTGGACGGAGTGACAGCCTGCAATACGCCTTTTGTATCCAATTGAAAATCGGGTGTGAGTAGCACTGAGTGGATCGCTATATCATTTGTGGCGGCACTTACGGCGTACATGCCATACGTAGGCTGGGGGATGAGTACGGCATCGCGACCTGGTTCACAAAAGGTACGGATGAGCAAGTCAATGGCTTCATCGCTGCCATTGCCGAGAAATAGATGATCGGCGGAGACTCCGCGCAGGGCGCCGATCACCTGCTTTAGCTTCTTTTGGTGAGGGTCTGGGTATCGGTTAAAGCCGGATTCAAATGGATTTTCGTTGGCATCAAGGAATAATGAAGCCGTTCCCTGAAAGTCATCGCGGGCAGATGAATAAGGCTGAAGTTTCTTTACGTTCTCCCTCGCCAAAGCGTTGATGTTAATTTTCTTCATAGTGCCTTATTCAGTCTTATACGGATGGCGTTACGGTGCGCATCGAGCAGTTCGGCCCTGGCCATGACTTCTACCGTAGGCCCCAATAGCTGGATCCCTTTGGTGCTGATCTGTTGATAGGTGATGGTTTTGTTAAAACTCTCCAGGGAAACACCGCTATAGGCGCGTGCAAATCCGCCTGTGGGCAACGTGTGATTGGTGCCTGACGCATAGTCCCCTGCAGCCTCCGGTGTCCATGGCCCCAGAAATACAGACCCGGCATTGGTGAGCGCATCAGCAACCGCTTCCGGATTTGCGGTTTGAATAATCACGTGTTCTGCCGCGTAGGTATTCGCGAAAGCAACTGCGTCATCCATGGATGAGAATGTTACAGACAAACTGTTTTGCAACGCTTCGGTCGCAATGGCCTTTCGCGCCAATTGATCCAATTGCTTTTCGATGGAGGATTGCACGGCGGCAGGCAGTGACGGTGATGTAGTCACCAGCACCACCTGACTATCGGTGCCATGTTCTGCCTGGGATAATAAGTCCGCGGCAATGAAATCAGCATCGGCAGATTGATCAGCGATTACCAGCACCTCAGATGGGCCAGCGGGCATATCGATGGCGATCCCTTCCTGACCAACAAGTTGTTTGGCTTTGGTAACATATTGGTTGCCTGGACCGAAAATTTTATATACCCCCGGTATGCTTTCTGTTCCGTAGGCCAAAGCGGCAATGGCTTGTGCACCTCCCACCTTAAATATTCGGTTGATGCCACACAGGGAAGCGGCATAGAGGATGGCAGGGTTCACTGATCCGTCGCGGTTGGGGGGTGTGCACAGGATCACTTCCGGGCACCCGGCAAGGCGGGCTGGTATGGCGAGCATGAGCACCGTGGAGAACAGGGGAGCCGTGCCACCGGGAATGTAAATGCCTACTTTTTGGATGGGCACTGACTTCCTCCAGCACACCACACCGGGCATGGTTTCAACCCTGATGTCGGCACGGGTTTGGGCGCGGTGGAACGCCGTTATATTTTGTGATGCCACCTGTATGGCTTGTTTGATATCCGTACTTAGCGAAGCCGCTGCGATTTCTATTTCATGGGCCGAAACTTCCGTTTGTTGAAGGACAGCACCATCATATTTCTCTGTGAGCTCGAGCAGGGAAGCATCGCCGGCTGATCGTACACGTTGAAGTATATTTCGTACCTGGCTCTCGAGGAAATCCAGCGATAGTTGCGGCCGCTGGGTCAATGCCGGCCAGTCAGTGCGCGGTGGATTGTTGTAGGCTTTCATCAGGCAATCATTTTTTCAATGGGAATGACCAGGATGCCCTCTGCACCATGTGATTTGAGTAACCCGATCTTCTCCCAAAAATCGTTTTCATTGACCACAGAATGCAACGAAGACCAACCCGGACGGGCCAGTGGCATGATAGTAGGGCTCTTCATACCGGGTATGAGTGAGGTGATGTTGGGAATCGCTTCATCCGGACAGTTCAACAAAATGTACTTGTTGTTTCTTGCAGAGTTTACGGCTGCAATCCGAAACAACAATTGATCAAGAATGTTTTGTTTCTCCGGTGCCAGTTTTGGACTGGATGCCAGCACCGCTTCGGACTGAAGTACCAGCGCAACTTCTTTTAGCCCGTTGTTAAGCAGCGTGCTGCCGGTGCTTACGATATCACAGATAGCATCAGCGAGGCCTATGCCAGGTGCAATCTCTACCGAGCCGCTGATTTCATGAATGCCGGCCTGAACACCATGATCTTTGAGGTATTGCCGGACGATTACCGGGTAGGAGGTCGCGATGTTTTTGCCGGCGAGCCATTCTACGCCGGTATAGTTTTCTCCGCGTGGTACGGCTATGGCCAGCCGGCATTTCGCGAAATCCAGTTTGGTAACGAGCACCGTGTTCTTCCGTTTTTCGATCAAGACATTTTCGCCTACAATGCCAACGTCGGCAACATGGTCTTCCAGGTATTGGGGGATATCATCATCACGGAGGAACAGGATTTCAACTGGAAAATTCCTGGCGGTTGCCTTAAGTTGATCGCGGCTATTGTTGATTGACAGACCGCAGTCTTTGAGCAATGCCAGTGACCCTTCCTGCAGTCGACCGGACTTTTGAATGGCAATACGCAGTAGTGTATTCATATTCAGTTTTAAGACTTCTTTTAAAAACCCCATTAAACAAAAAAGGCCTGCCGGGTGGCAAGCCTTCTTATGCTTCGATTATATGATCAAGACATAAACCTGCCACTCAACATGCTGAAGCATGGTGATGGTGCACGTGTACGTCGTTGATTTGAATCATGGATGCAAAGAAAGGATGGATCTGGTGAAATACCAAAGAATCACGCTGATTTCGGCATGCAACTCAATGCAATCGTTTTCATGGATGCTTAGAAACGGTATTCCAGTGACAGGCCAACTGACTTGCTGGATGGCCTGAGCAATAGCATATTGTACCGGTCAATGCCCAGATTGAGCTGATGACGGGCAATTCCATCGCCTATCAACAGAACGCCAATGCTACCTCCCCATATCGTCCAGAATTCAGTTGATGAACTGGTCCTGCCTCCTGAGCCGCCATTGGTATAGTACAACAGGTACGCGAGCGGAAGTAGGCCGCCGATCGTATTGCTTATGCTCCTTATAGTTCGGAACCTTTTGTAGCGACGGTTTATTTCGTCGTCTTGCATGGCTATCAGAGGAACTTGTACCCCGTAAGCGCCAGCGTGCAGACGAACACCATCATAATAATAGAGCCCTCCCTGATAGTGGATAGGCTTAAGTTCGACTTGCTTCATGACTG
>DNZD01000187.1 GCA_003504855.1 Cytophagales bacterium | reverse complement strand
TGTTGAATTCGCGAAACACATCTTCTGAATGCCTGGTAAGGTCGGCCGTGAGCATGCGCCGGTTGACGTGGTCGGTGCGTTTCTCGTATTTGGTTTTCAGGTGATGCAAGGCGTCACGGGTGGCATCTTCCTGGGCGTAGTTGGATTCAATGAATTCAATGGCCTGGTAGCTGAGGTGGAGGCGCAGGTTCTTTTCTTCTCCACTGACATTATCAATATCTGGCAGTTTTGCCAGGCGGATCACCAATGGCAATGTCATTCCCTGAACCACCAGGGTCATCAGGATTACACAAAATGTAATGAAGAGGATTGTATTGCGAAATGGGAATGCAGTACCATTGGTGAGGGTGAGGGGTAGTGCCAGTGCCGAAGCCAGTGATACCACGCCACGCATGCCGCTCCAGCCACTAATTACGACTGCTTTCCAGCTGGGAAGTGTTTCGCGCTTGCGCACCTGCGGAAAGAGATGAGGAAGGTAGGCTCCGGGAAAAATCCATATCATGCGGATGACCATCACCAACAGGCTGATCAGGAGCCCGAAGTAGATCTCCTGTTTAAGTGTGAATCCATCGAGGTCGTCGAGAATGAGTGGCAGTTGCAAGCCAATCAACACAAAAACTACACCATTGAGAATAAAGACGAGCGTCTCCCAGACGTTGATGGCTTGAATGCGGGTTTGGTAGTTAAAGATTTCGTCAGCGCGCCACGAGAGGAAGAGGCCGGCGCTCACCACCGAGAGTACACCCGAGAAGTGAAAGTATTCAGCTGCGAGGTAGCAGAAGTAAGGTGAAATCAGGGTGATGGCGGTATCCACACTGGGTGTTGTCGGAAGAAAACGGTGGATGACATACAATATGTTGGCAATGGCGAGTCCGATTACGACGCCCATGATGGAGACCAATGCAAACTGCCCGGTGGCATGGCTGAAGGAGAAGGCACCCGTAATCACGGCGGCAATGGCAAAGCGATAAATGATTAAGCTGGATGCATCATTGATGAGACTTTCGCCTTCGAGGATAACCGAAAGGCGTTTGGGTACAGTCAATCCCTTCATGACCGAGGTGGCGGCGACGGCGTCGGGTGGGGAAATAATTCCGCCCAGCAGAAATCCGAGTGCCAGTGTAAATCCGGGGATCAGGTGCACGGAGAAGTAGGCGACCACGGTGGAGGTGAAAATCACCAGCCCAAAGGCAAGCAGGAAGATCGATCGTTTCCATTTCCAGAAGTCATTCCATGAAGTCGACCAGGCGGCAGCATACAGCAGGGGCGGAAGGAAAATGAAGAACACGATGTCAGGGTCCATCTCCATGGCAGGCATGCCGGGCACCGCGCCGATGATCAACCCTGCAATAACCAGCAGGATCGGATAGGAGATCTTGATTTTTTCTGAAACGATATAGAGCAGAAATACGCCGAAGAGGAGAAGGACAAATACAATCAGTTGTTCAGTCATGCACTAAAGATAGGTTGTCCGATAATAAACCCGAAGGGCCGGAAAAAGTTCCTGGTGGAGAAAAACCCTACTTACCGGAATCTTTCAGGAATTCAACAATGGCCTGTCGGATCAACTGCGGATGGGACCAGGGTACAAAGTGATTCATGTCTTCCACCATCATCAGTTTTACCGGAGCATTCGTGATCATCCGTTGGGCAAAAGTGGCGTTGGCCCAGGGCACGAGCACATCTTTCTTACCCTGAATCACGGTCGTACGGGCGGTGATGCGTGGCCACAGGGGCAGCATCTGTTCCAGTTCAGGTTTGAGGTGATAGATTTCGTCGTTGGAGGCGCGCAGGGAGCGGGGCAGTAGCCACTTCAAAAACGGGGTCGCCAGTGGACCGCGAAACCACTCGTTGGGTTCGAGGCTTGGGTCAATGCTGGGTGCTACGAGGATCAGGCCGTCGACCAGCTGAGGGAAATCCATGGCCATGCGGGCAACGAGCGGTCCTCCCAGGGAATGTCCTACGAGAATGATGGGACGTTGTCCTTTGTGTTTCTCCAGCAATGGACGAAGGCACGCTGCTTGCCGACTCAAAGACGGCTCGGCCATGCCAAAATTTGAATACCCAAACCCGGGCCTGTCAATAGTGGCCAATTGAGCAACCTTGAGCAATGAGGTATCGGCGAGAAAATCGATGAAGGCACTGAGGGAACCTGGTGAACCATGGACAAAAAGAACGAGCGGCAATGTCGAATCACCCGCGATTACGTAATGGATGTTGCGACTTTCAATTCGGTATTGATGTAATGTTCCCTTGTGGGGCTTGTTGCTGAAGTAGGTATCAATTTCCGATTTACTCATCCGGAATTGCATACAACTGTCCAGCAGCGCCAGGCAAACAACCAGCACCAGCATAGCTACCAGTCCGGATCGCAACCATTTTATGCGATCCATGGCCATCAGCGGTTGAGGATTTTCTTGAATTGAGCTGGATTGTTTAGTACCGCGATGGCTTTACGTATCTCCTCGTCGTATTTCAGGGATACTTCAACAGGCCCGCGCTCAAGGTAATAGCGGGAGGCTATCTGTTCTTCCAGCAATCGCTTCACCTGATCCTTATATATCATCAGGTCATTTTTTCTGCTGTTGGACAACCTTTGCTCCAACTGTTGGATGCTCGGCTTAAGTTGATCGTACAGTTGTTCTTTCTTGGCTGCTTTGGTCAGGAGCGTCAGTCGACGTTCCATGTCGGTCTGATAGGCGAGTTCTTTGTTTTTTATCCACGAAACAAATTCATTGTATTCGGCGTCTGTCAGGCTAAACGTTCTGGCGTCAGCAATTTTAGGATGGTTGTAGGCATACTCCGTTCCATAATCGAAGAGATATCCCTGCGTGATGAGCGCCTGTATAACAGGTGCTGCTGGTGTAATGGTAAGTGGCACATCAGGTTCAATGCCACCGCCATCGTATACTGTTCTGCCATGGCTCGTTTTGAATGCGCGCTTGACACTATCGGGTACGGAAGCGACACTTCCATCGGACCGTCGGTGGCTGTAGTCGAGTACCTGTATACACCTGCCGGTAGGGGTGTAGTACTTGGCAACGGTAATCTTTACAAGCGCCTTGTGGGGCAATAGACTTTCTGTTTGTACAAGGCCCTTGCCATAGGATCGTTCTCCAATAATCACCGCTCGGTCATAATCCTGTAAGGTGCCGGCAACAATCTCGGAGGCAGAAGCGCTGCCCCGGTTAATCAGTACAGCAACGGGTAATTCGGTATCAATTGGGTTTAGTTCCGTGCGATAGATCCGGTTGTTCTCCGGAATCTTACCGCGGGTAGTTACTACCAGGGAATCCTTTGGCAGGAATAAATTGCATATCCCCACGGCTTCATTGAGTAATCCGCCCGGGTTGCCGCGAAGGTCCAGAATGATGGACGTGGCACCCGATCTTTTCAGGTTAACGACTGCGGTGGCTACTTCTTTGGCTGCCTCACCCGTGAATTCCGTGAGTTGAACATAACCTGTTTTGTCAGTCATCATGCCATAGTAAGGCACATTGCTGATTTTGATTTTTTCTCGTTTGAATGTCAGGGTGATGGGCTTGGGATTGCCAAACCGGCTAACAGTGACGCTCACTTCGGTGCCCACCTGACCACGCATCAATTGGTTGGCCTGATCAGTGGTTCGCTTCGACAGGTCGATGCCGTCAATCTGCAATACTTCATCGCCGATCTTCAGTCCCTTTTGGCTTGCTGTGAATTTTTCATAGACCATCGTGACGACCATGCGTTTGCCAAAATTCTGGGTCACCGCACCGATACCACCGTATTCACCGGTGTTCATCCGGCGATAGTCTTCAACTTCGTTGTCTGCGATGTAGTTCGTGTACGGATCTAAAGAGTTGAGCATCGCATCGATGCCGGTGCGCGACAAATCATTGGGATTGAGGTCGTCCACGTAAACCCGGTTTACTTCACGAAACAAGGCGGAATAAGTCTCCAGGCTGCGTATAAATTCAAAGTACCGGTCCGCAGGCGGCGAGAAGGCAGCGAGCAGTAAGGCCATGCCCAGGAGGGCTACTGCCAGTTTTCTGGTGTGAGGTCGGGACATGTTGCTATAACGCAATGAATCTGGCTAAAGTTTGTTCAGGGATCGACTGCTGGCTAGAATTTGTCCGGAATCTGGATGATGCGGACTACAATTTCGTGCGGATCACCATCCTTGTCGACGAGGCTGAATTTGACCATGGGGTTGTCGCGGTTGATGTTGCTTTCCACATTGACCACCTTGTTATCCTGCAGGTGTTTCTGGATGTCGCGCTGAAGAATAGTCAATGCATTGGCGAAGTCGACTTCCAGCGGGCTTGGGTTGTAGGATGACGTTTTCATGGAGGGGTTCTTTGTTTTGGATTACCACCGGATCATTGCAGATGCCCAGGTGAAGCCGCTGCCGAAAGCAGCGAGGCACACGAGGTCATTCTCTTTCAATTTTCCTTCCGACCAGGCTTCACTGAGGGCAATGGGTATGGACGCCGCCGTAGTATTTCCATATCGCTGGATATTATTATAAACCTGGTCATCGCGCAGTTGAAGTTTCTGTTGAACAAACTGACTGATTCGAAGGTTGGCCTGGTGAGGCACCAGCAGGTTGATATCCTCTTTCTTGAGGTTGTTGGCAGTGAGGGCTTCGTTAATCACTTCCATAAAGCGCACCACGGCATGCTTAAATACCTGGCTTCCGTTCATGACTACCTTGAAATCGGTGGTATCCAGAATCTGTTCTGGCTGCCGTTGTTCGCGGGGGCGGCTGCTTCCCGGGTCTTTTACATAGAGTTCTTCGGCAAAGCGCCCGTCTGAATGAAGGTGGGTAGAAAGTACACCGGGCTTGTCGGAAGCCTGAACGATGGCTGCACCGGCGCCATCTCCAAAGATTACCGCGGTGTTGCGACCGCGATCAGTAACATCCAGTGCGGTGGATTGAATTTCGGCACCCACCACGAGGATGGTTTTATACATGCCTGACTTGATGAATGCGTCAGCTGTACTCAATGCATAGATGAACCCGGAGCAGGCATTGCGGATATCGATGGCGCCAATTCCCTCGAGGCCCAGTTCGCGTTGCAGCAGTACACCGGATCCTGGGAAGAAATAGTCCGGAGTGATTGTAGCGAACACAATAAACTCAATGTCTTTGGGTGTCAATTTGGCTCGCTCCAGGGCCATCCGCGTTGCCTTGGCCGCCATGTTGGCTACGGTATCTTTCGCCGGATCCATCCACCTTCGTTCATTGATACCCGTGCGCTCGATGATCCACGCGTCGCTGGTATCCATAACGGTGGAGAGGTACTGGTTGGTGATGACAGTCTCAGGTACGTGATGACCGAGTGCGGTGATCTTGGAATAGGGCATACAAGGCCGTTAAGTAGAGCGGCCTGCGAATTTAGCAATTTTCCGAATGCCTGTTAGGGCAGAATTCAGACCACCACGTTGACAATTTTGCCCGGCACGACAATCACCTTCTTGGGTGGCTTCCCTTCTGTCCACTTGGCAACCACCTCAGAGGCAAGTACCTGCTTTTCGATTTCCTCGCGGGACAAGTCCAGGGCAAAATTGATCTGTGCCCTTACTTTTCCGTTGATGGAAATGGGATAGTTGAATGCGTTTTCTTTCAGGTACTGCTCGTCGTAAGCGGGGAATGCAGCTTTCAGAACTGTTTCTGAATGCCCCAGTTTTTCCCAGAGTTCTTCGGCGATGTGCGGTGCAAACGGAGAAAGTGCAATCACGAGTGGCTCGAGGATAGCGCGCTTGTTGCACTTCAGGGAAGTAAGCTCATTCGCACATATCATGAACTCGCTCACAGACGTGTTGAATGAAAAATTCTCTACGTCCTGCTCAATTTTGCGCAGGGTCTTGTGCAAGGTCTTCAGTTCTTCCCGCGTCGGGGCTTCCGCGCTTACCTTGAAATTGCCCTGGGTGTCATGGAAGAGATTCCAGAAGCGACGAAGGAACTTATACACACCGTCAATGCCGTTGGTATTCCAGGGCTTGGATTGTTCCAACGGGCCAAGGAACATCTCATATAACCGCAGGGTGTCCGCGCCATATTTGTCAATGATTTCATCCGGATTCACTACATTGAAATAGGACTTACTCATTTTTTCAATAGCGGAGCCGCAGAGGTATTGATCATTCTCTAGTTCGAATTCGGCAGACGCAAAATCAGGTTTCCATTTTTTAAAGCCATCGGTGTCGAGCACGAATCCGTTCACCAGACTGATGTCCACATGTAATTGGTCCACACCTTCAGGATAACGGGAGATCAAGCCGGCTGAAGCAAATTTATTAGTACCCCGGATGCGATAAACGAACCTCGAGTCTCCTGTAATTTTTCCCTGGTTGATAAGTTTCTTAAACGGTTCATCAAAATTCAGGTATCCGAGGTCGTGAAGTATCTTGACCCAAAGGCGGGCGTACAACAAGTGAGCAACGGCATGTTCAGATCCCCCAACATACACATCCACCTGGTTCCAATAGTCCAAATGCTTGCGATCCGCAAATGCCTGCTTGTTATGGGGATCCATGTAACGCAGGAAATACCAGGCAGCCCCGGCATGGGTGGGCATGGTATTGGAGTCACGGCGTTCGGATGAATTGATATGAATCCAGTCCTTCAGGTTCGCAAGCGGACCTTCTCCGGATCCGGATGGTTTGAAATTATTGGAAGGGGGCAAAGTCAACGGAAGTTCAGCTTCCTTCATCGGATAGGGGATGTCGTTGCGGAACACCACGGGGAAAGGCTCACCCCAGTACCGTTGACGACTCCAACCTGCATCGCGCATCTTATAATTGACCTGACGGGTGCCGATGCCCATTGCTTCCAGTTTCTTAATCACAACGGCCTGTGCTTCCCTCATCTTCAGGCCATTGATGAATCCTGAGTTTTCAAGCGTGGCCTCGTAGGTGGGGTTAGCCTCTTCACCATTATAGGATGAGCCGATGATGTTGGTGATCGGCAATTTGAAATGCTTCGCAAACTTATGATCGCGTTCATCGCCGCAAGGCACCGCCATAATAGCACCAGTACCGTAGCCGGCCAGCACATACTCGCTGATCCAGATTGGTACTTCGCGCTGGTTAATCGGATTGATGGCGTAAGCTCCGGTGAAACAGCCTGTGATCTTCTTTACTTCAGCCATCCGGTCGACTTCAGAGCGGCTCTCAACATATTGTAAGTACTGTTCTACTTCTGGCTGCTGCTTTTGACTGGTGATTTGTTTGACCAAATCATGCTCGGGTGCCACCACCATGAAGTCAACGCCAAACAGCGTGTCCGGCCGGGTGGTAAATACCGTCAATGGCTGGTCAACGGGTTTTTCACTTTTGATTTTGAAATCGATTCTGGCACCCACGCTCTTTCCGATCCAGTTGCGCTGGATTTCTTTCATGGACTCGCTGAAGTCGATTTCATCAAGACCTTTTAACAACCGGTCGGCATATTCCGTGATGCGAAGGCTCCATTGCCGCATCTGACGCT
>DNZD01000136.1 GCA_003504855.1 Cytophagales bacterium | reverse complement strand
CGGCAAGCCGCCTCGATACAGGCTGCGCCGAATTTCAGGAGGCAAGGTTGATGCTACCGTTTCATAGCCGGCTGCCATCTTACCGGGTTCATTGGTAAACATACCTTCAAAAATGGCCATGGTAGGATCTACCACGATTTGCCGGGACTTGAGTAACTGAATGAATTTAGCGACAGCAGGGCCTTTGGTATCAATCTGGCGGGCGCGCTCAGCAACCTTAATAAATCGCCCCATGGAGCGGGTATCGATGGTGTCACCCAGAAAATTGAGCATAATCATGTTCATGTGGATCACCTGATCGTAGCCATCGTTAATAGCGCGCTCGGCTGTCATGTAAGAAGGCACGTGACCCACTACCTTCAATCCGCGCTTATGGGCCTCCGCAGCGAGCGGCTTCACCCACTCAACCGGAATTGAACTGTACAATTTTACCTGCTGATATCCCTTGTCGGCATAGAAGTTTACCGCGGCAAGCCCTTCGTCGAGTGTCTTCACAATCTTTCCGGTTGGACCGGCAAAAGGGCCGGCAAAGTCGATAAATCCAGACATGATTGAAATCTCCGGACCGAGCAACTCATCCTGGTCAACCATCCCTTTGATTTCTGGCAGGTTGAGTGCATTGGCCATGTCCTTAATATTGGTAACGCCACCGGCCAGGTGGTACAGTCCCTGAGTCATGTCATAGTGAGCATGATTATCCCACAATCCCGGCAATAGCATCTTTCCATGGCCGTCTACTTCTTTCACGCCGGCAGCCAGTTTGATCTTCTTGGCCTTCCCGACCTGGGTGATCTTACCATTTTCCATCACCACCGTCTGATCAGCAATTACTTTTCCTTTGTTAGCATCAAACACATTGACATGTGTAAATGCCACAGCCGTCTTCGGCAAGTGGGTGAGCTTAACGGCCTGCTCTGCGTAATAATCTTCTTCAATCTCGTCCTGCAGCTTGATCAGCTCGGGCACCAGAAACTCATACCCTTGCTTGATGATGGAACTCCAATCCGTTACTTCAGCAAAGAACTCATGCTTGGGGGTTAGCCATAGATAGGCAGGAGGTCCGCCGGAACCCGAGAACTCGTACATCTCGAGTTCTTCCGGAAAGCCATTCACACGTGCTGTATGATTCTTGACATGCCGCGCCCTAAGTTTACCAGCTGGGATCATGTCCAGTTCGCGGCTGGGCTGCTTCCATAACAGTCGCAATGCCAATTCAATTTCCCCCGGCGCGCCTTCCATAGGGCTGTACAGCACCGGTCCGTTTACCGCCTTGCTGCCACTTTCTGTTTTATTGCTCCAGGTGGCCGTGCCATTCGACAAGGTGTATTGTTCCTGGACAGCCCCTTTGAAATAATCAACGCCCGTAACCGTACGCGAAACGACCACTCCGTTTTCCAAACGGATATCCACCCTGATCTTGGGTCCACGACCGCGGTCGTTGAATTGGTAGGCATAAGAAATCTGGTTAGGTCCATCGGACCAGACCAATTGTTTGCCTGAAATCTTTTCCGTCGTGAGCACGGTGTATCTCAGGGTATCGGTCAAACCAAAGGCAGTTACCGCCATCATGCAGGCAAACAGCATCAGAAAAAAACGGGGTGATATTTTCATCTTGATCGTTTTATTATTTTTTCAGTACAGTAAACTCCACGCGGCGGTTGTTGCTTCGACCAGCCTCCGTGTCGTTGGAATCAATAGGCTTGGATTCACCATAACCCTTCGCCGTAAGGCGAGCGCGGTCAATTCCCTGAGTCACGAGGTAATCTACCACGGCTTGTGAACGGCCTTGCGACAGATTCAGGTTATACTCATCCGAGCCCTTGCTGTCGGTGTGGCCGGAAATTTCGATTTCCACCGTTTTGTTGTCTTCCAGAAAACTCACCACTTTATTCAACTCAACAAACGACTCGCTCTTCAAGGTGGTCTTGTCAAAATCAAAGTAGATGTTTTTCAGCCGTACCGTAAGGCCCACTTCAATGGGTTGCAGGTACAAGTCTTTGACTACCGGGGAAAGATCTTCAGTTGCAAAATTAACGCTGTCCGAAGCCGACAAATACCCTTCGGCAGTAGCCTGCAGCACATACCAACCTGTCTTTTCCACTTCCACCTGGTACTTGCCGTCCGGGGCGGCCACACTGTACAGGTTCTTGCGATCGGGCTTTAATGAAAAATTCACCTTGGCTGTAATGGGCTCATTTGACTTTTTATTGAAAACCGTACCCCCCAGTACCAATGCACGGGCAATCGGTGTCAGATACACCTCCACGGTGAGTGTGGTATCACTGCCGAGTGGTGGTACCAGTACTTCGAGGTCGCGGGGTTGGTAGCCGGAGGCATTAGCATTCAAAACATATTTATTCGTCTCCGGAATCTTCGTTTCAAATTTCCCAGAAGCCGGCGTTTTTAAGACGATGGGCTTAAGCTCGTTTACAGTAACACTTACATTGGCTGGCACCGGCTGTTTGGTTTTCTCGTCAAGCACCACACCTGTCAGCATCACCTTTACAGACCGGGGTACCAGGATGAATACATCGAGGTTCCCACCATCGGAGCGACTGTTGGACCTGGCCGTGTATACATTGCCGGCAGCGTCCATGGAGAAATAGTCATCCGCGGCAGCGGTGTTGATCGACTTGCCAAGGTTCACCGGGTCGGTCCAATTGTTCCAACTGTCGTCCAGGCGGGTAGACTTATAGATATCCGTTCCGCCCTGACGTCCCTGCCCCAATCTGTCGCTGGCGAAAAATAGTGTTTTGTCATCAGGGCCGATGAAGGGAGCAAACTCGTCTGCAGAAGAACTAATCTTGAGCTTAACAGGCCGCGACCAGGCACCCCCTTCGAGGTGACTGATGTAGAGATCACTTTTGATGCCTTTATCTGTCTCTGAGAAATAAAGGATCATATGTTGTTTGTTGGCAGAAATGGTGGCCCCGTTAAAACGGCCTTTGGCCATGGCGGCAAAATCCTTGTATCCGATTTCAGACCATGAACCGCCGGGACTCACCAGGGAGAATCCCTTATCATTCTTGCTTCGTCCGCCGCGCACAAACAAGGAACCATCGGGCAATACCTGAAATACCTGATTTGACTTGCTTTGATTAAACGGCGACCCCAGGTGTTGGGGCGCAGACCAGACACCCTTATCATCCTTGGTGCTTAGCCATATATCCTGGGTACCTTCCTTGCCATAGGTATTGGCGGGGTGATCGGCGACAAACAGGTAGAGTTTTTTTCCGTCCGGAGATACAACAGGTGCAGCGTCATGATACACCGAGTTTACCTCTTTGAGTTTGGTAAGGGTGTATCTCGGGCTGAACTGCTGGGCATGTACAGCAGAAACCAGCATAGAAAGAAGTACAACAATCAGCGACCGCATATGGGGGTATTTTGTGGTCATGGATGTTATATTCAGGCCGATGCGCCGGGTATGCTGAAAAATCCGCGCTTGCTCATCCAGATGGCCAACAGGATAATTACCAGCGCAATGGTGTTGAACCAGAACAGGCGTTTGTGTTTAGCGGTGTCGTCGGCCATTTTCTTGATGGATATCCGGGCTATGGTGATCAGGGTAACCGCTGAGATCATGAGCACGCTATGCTCGGCCGTCCAATAGCGGATAATCGGATCTTTCATGGCCGCACCGCTGAAGTGCACCAGTGGGCTGACCAAAAAATACAGGATCAAACCGATCAGGAGTTGGGTATGGGTCACTGAAAATAAGGTCAGGCTAAGCATATTATCCGCCTTTCCGAAGGGTTTTTTTCCTTTCATGCCCATCCATGCCTTGGCGATCACCAGCAGGAGGAGAATCAAAACGAAGTAGCGAAGCAAAGAATGGGTGTGAACCAGGGCAGTATGCATATCAGATATGTTTAAGCCCGAAATTTAGCGCATTGTAACCAAATAACCTTTTTACACGGAAGAACCCGGCATGGGCAGTCAACTGGTCGAATTGGCAGAATATCACTTGGTGATCGTTTGCACAAGTGCTCTACATGGGACTAATTTAACGCTTTACCCCGTCCACCCCATGAAACGACTATTATTCCTGATCGCATTGTTGTCCGCTTCCTACACGATGTATGGCCGCCCTCCTGAAGGCACCCCCGACTCTGTTAAGGTGGGCGTGTATGTGATCAGCGTCCACGATATCAATTTTCACGACAAAGAATATACCATCCGGTTTTGGATGTGGTTCCTG
>DNZD01000302.1 GCA_003504855.1 Cytophagales bacterium | reverse complement strand
AGTAAGCTCCGTGTGGATAAACCTGCCTGAAAAGCCAGGGAATACTTCCCGGGGTTTCATGTCTTTTAGTTGATATACCATCCTATTTCTGTTAGAGATTTCCTCGAAGTGCCTGCTCTCGTTCAATGGATTCAAATAAGGCTTTGAAATTTCCTTTGCCGAAGGATTTGGCACCGTTGCGTTCAATGATTTCGAAGAACAACGTTGGACGATCCAATATGGGTTTGCTAAAAATCTGCAGGAGGTATCCTTCCTCGTCACGATCGATCAGAATATTCTGCTTCTTCAGTTCCCGCAGGTCCTCCTGAATCTTGCCCACCCGTGCTGGTACGTCTTCATAGTAACTGTCAGGAACGCGAAGAAATTCTACCCCCCGCCGGCGAAGTTCACCAACGGTAAACAAGATATCATCCGTTGCAATGGCAATGTGTTGTACGCCGGGGCCTTTATAGAAGTCCAGGTATTCTTCGATTTGGGATTTCTTCTTGCCGCTGGCGGGCTCATTGATCGGAAACTTGATATACCCATTGCCGTTGGCAACTACTTTAGACATCAGGGATGAGTATTCTGTAGAAATGTCGTTGTCATCGAATGTGATGAGCAGATTAAAGCCCATGACCTGCTCATAGAAGTCGACCCAGTGATTCATCTTTCCCAACTCTACGTTGCCAACACAATGATCAACATACTTCAGGCCGGTTGATTTAATTTCCGGATTGGGATCCACGGCTTTATACCCGGGTAGGAATGGTCCCCGGTAATTTTTACGTTCCACAAAAGTGTGAAGTGTTTCCCCGTAGGTATGAATGGCTGATATGACAGCTTCACCAAACTCATCGCTGAGCTTTTTGGGTGGGAAGGCAGGATGTGCGCCCCTGGCTACCGTTTCGGCAAACGACTTAGCCGCATCATCCACCCAAAGTGCAAGGACCTTTACACCATCTCCGTGTTGCGCAACGTGCTGGCTGATTTCACTTCCCGGCTGCAGGGCGGTGGTCAGCACGAATCTGATTTTGTCCTGCTGCAGCACATAGGAGGCCCGGTCGCGTACGCCCGTTTCAGGCCCCGCATATGCTACGACCTGAAATCCAAAACAATGCTGGTAATACAATGCGGCCTGTTTGGCATTGCCCACATAGAATTCAATGTGGTCGGTGCCATTAATGGGAAGAAAATCTGAAGCCATAGGATTACTTGTTTGGGCTGTCAAAATTAAGTATTCGGCACGTTTGTTTTAATATCTGCAGGCATTTCTCTAATCTTGGAAAAAGTTTGAAAAATGGACGTAAAAGCACTAGATAAGGCGCTGCAGGAAATTGTTAAGCAACGTCAACAATTGGCAGCCCTGGATTATAACGACCCTAAATACGACGACCTGGAAGAGAAACTTCATGACCTGGAAGACTCCTTTCAGGAGAGTTTTGGTGAAGAGTTAGAGGCCGCTTTACAGGAAGTACACGATGAATACTGTCCTGACAGTGATGTACTTGTTCCGATTGCTTACATCGCCAAGAGCTACAGCAGTCCGGCTGCGGGTAAATTTGAAGTCGCTGCAGGCGAAGGTGTCTTCGTTGAAATGGATGACTATCCTGGAAAGGATACCAAGTTGGTGCTGGTGCCGGGACCGGTTCGCATCATTTTGAACATTGGTCCTGACAAGCAGGAAACTGTTTGGACCGCCAAATAATCAAGGCCGAACAATTCTGGCCAGGCAATTCAGAACTACCTGAATCCCAATTTACCACGTACGCGCGACAACACATCGCGGGCTACGAGGCGTGCACGACTTTCGCCGTCCTCCAGGATCTGCTCCAATTCCTCAGGATGTGCCATCAGATATTGGAATCGTTCGCGTACTCCTTTGTATCGTTCGATCAATACACTGAGTAATTCCTGTTTGGCATGGCCATATCCGAAATTGCCGGCGAGGTAGCGCTGACGTAGGGCTTCAGTTTGTTCCGGAGTGGCTACCAACTTATAAATCGCAAATACATTGTCCTTGGTTGGATCCTTCGGCGCCTCTAACGGGGTACTATCTGTTACGATAGACATGACTTGCTTCTTTAATTCTTTTTCAGAAAGAAAGATATCGATGATGTTGCCATATGATTTGCTCATCTTCTGACCATCCGTACCGGGTATGGTCATCACCTGTTCTTCGATTTGGGCCTCCGGGATCACAAAAGTTTCACCGTACTGAGCGTTGAAAGAGGTGGCAATGTCCCTGCAAATCTCCAGGTGCTGTCGTTGGTCTTTTCCGACCGGAACGATGTTGGCATCGTATAAGATGATGTCACCGGTCATCAACACCGGGTAAATGAACAATCCGGCATTTACATCGGATAACCGATCGGACTTATCCTTGAATGAGTGTGCATTCGACAACATGGGAAAAGGCGTGAAGCAACTGAGGTACCAGGTTAGTTCACACACTTCCGGTATTCTGCTTTGGCGGTACAAGAGATTGCGTTGGGTGTCAAAACCAAAAGCAATCCAGGCGGCCGCTACGGCGAGGGTATTGCGCCTGCGTAGTTCGGCATCTTTGATGGTTGTGAGCGAGTGCAGGTCTGCGATAAAGAAATAAGCTTCATTGCCTGCCTGTTGGGACAGCCTTATGCCAGGCTGTATAGCGCCCAGGATATTACCCAGGTGGGGCAGGCCGCTGCTTTGAATGCCAGTTAGAATTCTTGCCATAGTTGGTGCAAAGAAAAGAGGGTTAACCCAAATACCCTTATTTTTGATAGGAATTTGTTCTATGAGGAATCTAATGATATTCAGTCTGATGCTGCTCTACGGCTCTTTAATGGCCCAACAGGCAGAGCCGTTGATCTTTCGTGAGAAGATGCATGACTTTGGTGAAGTTGACGAAGACCGTGGGGTTGTGGATTTTGAATTTCAATTTACCAACAGCGCTTCACGGCCCATCCGTGTTATGAAAGTCGAAGCGTCCTGTGGTTGTACCATCGCTGGCTGGACCAAAGAGCCGGTAATGCCAGGTAAAACAGGATTGATTAAAGCGAGTTACAACCCGGCAGGACGGCCCGGGTACTTTAATAAGACACTTACCGTGCTTACCGATTGGGATGCAAATCCGGTATTACTACAGATCAAGGGACAGGTGGTGAGTGATAAGTACAATGCCAGTATTTCATTCCCCGTCGCCATGGGCGTCTTACGTCTGAAATCAAAAGCCTTTACGATGGGGAAGGTTTACATCAATCAGCCGCCCGTCGCCAGGGAATTTCCAATTATGAATGGCGGCAGCACCCCGTTGACTATTTCTTCCGTAGAGAAACCTTCGTACATGGTTGTGGAAGTACCTGCAGTACTGGAACCCCAGCAAAAGGGGGTGGTTCGCATTACGTATAACGGCAAAGAAAAGAATCAGTATGGATACATTTCGGATAATATCACCCTCATAACCAACGATCCGGCCGAATCGATCAAATCCATTTCGGTATTTACTTCCCTGGAGGAATACTTTCCGCCCATGAGTGCGGATGAAATACTTCAGGTACCTGTGCTCAAGATCCATGAACCTGAAGTTGACCTTGGGCGATTTCGTTCGAGTGCCCAGATGGAGCGTGTTATCTGGCTCAGAAATACTGGCAAACGTGATTTGGTAATTCGTTCCCTTCAGGGAAATTGTCCCTGTGTTACGGCATCCATGGAAGCCATGGTCATCAAAGGCGGTGATTCAGCCGCCGTCAGGCTGGTGTTTAAGCCCCAGAACAGAACGGGTACGCAGCAGAAGGCACTTACTATTTATTCCAACGACCCCCGCAATCCGGTTCAGCGCATCGGAGTCCAGGCTTTTGTGGCTGATTGATCAGCTGAAGGCCTGAATACCCGTAATGTGGTGTCCCAGAATCAGCAGGTGAATATCGTGTGTGCCTTCGTAGGTAACTACAGATTCAAGGTTTGCCATGTGACGCATGATGGGATATTCACCGGTAATACCCATGCCGCCATGAATTTGTCTGGCTTCCCGTGCTATCTGCAACGCCATGTGAACATTGTTCCGTTTGGCCAATGAAATCTGAGGTGTGGACGCCTTGCCTTCATTCATGAGCGTGCCGAGGCGCCAAACCAGCAGTTGGGCTTTGGTAATCTCAGACAGCATCTCTGCGAGTTTCTTTTGAACCAGCTGAAAGGATGCAATGGGTTTGCCAAACTGAATGCGTTCGGCGGCGTAACGTCGTGCAGACTCATAGCAATCCATGGCGGCGCCCAGTGCTCCCCAGGCAATACCATAGCGGGCAGAATCAAGGCACATGAGCGGTGCGCCAAGTCCACTCTTGCCTGGCAGGAGGTTTTCTTTGGGAACCTTTACGTTGTCAAATACGAGTTCGCCGGTGGTGCTTGCACGCAACGACCATTTGCCATGTGTTTCAGGTGTGCTGAACCCGGGCATGCCGCGCTCAACGATCAATCCGTGAATTCTTCCCTGCTCATTTTTGGCCCACACAACGGCTACGTCTGCTTTAGGAGCATTGGATATCCACATCTTGGCTCCGTTGAGGAGATAATGATCACCCATGTCTTTGAAATTCGTGACCATGCCACCCGGATTTGATCCATGATCCGGTTCGGTGAGGCCAAAGCAACCGAGCCACTCACCGGAACCCAGTTTGGGGAGGTACTTCTTGCGTTGTGCTTCGCTGCCAAATTTATAGATGGGATACATGACCAGTGAGCCTTGCACAGAAGCCGTGGAGCGCATACCCGAATCTCCACGTTCGATTTCCTGCATCAGGATACCGTAGGAGATATAGTCGAGTCCGCCGCCACCATATTCTACAGGGATGGTGGGACCAAAGGCGCCGATGTCACCGAATTTCTTTACGATTTCGTAAGGGAAGTGAGCACGTTGGGCCCAATCTTCGATGTAGGGGGAGATTTCTTTTTTAACAAAATCACGAATCGAACCACGAATCAGTTTGTGTTCCTCTGTCAATAGTCCATCAATTTGATAGAAGTCCGGATGATCATAAACATCCTGTTTGAGTGATTTTTTTGGCGACGAACCGGCGGTGGAGACTGATGACATACTATTTCTTTATTTTGCTTCAAAAATACGGAAAATGGATTCGAGTTCCGACCCCAACCTGCAAGACCTTTTGGCCAAGTTGCAGCAGAAGTACGCTGTTATGGGACAGGATATGTCTTCGTACCTCGATGGCCTCCTTCACGCCGACTACCTTACCTACTGGGATTATATCCATCTCGATACCCTGCTTAGTTTGCAGAATCCAAAGACGCGTTTTCCGGATGAGCGGGTGTTTATTATTTATCATCAGATCACAGAACTCTATTTTAACCTGATCCTGTGGGAGATCGAGCAAATCGTTTCACATCAATCCCTGAACAAATCTTTCCTGGTGGCAAGGCTGGATCGCATCAACCGCTATTTCAAACACCTTTCTGACTCATTTGACATCATGACCGAAGGCATGGAGCGGGAGCAGTTTCTCAAATTCCGTATGTCGCTATTACCTGCCAGTGGGTTTCAATCAGCCCAATACCGAATGATTGAGATTGCCTCCACAGACTTGATCAATCTGGTGGATATCAATTACAGATCATCCATGTCCAGGTCCAGCGTTCAGGAACAGGTAGAGAAACTCTATTGGCGTAGCGGCGCTACGGAACTGGCCTCTGGCAAAAAGACGCTTACACTCCAACAGTTTGAAGAGAAGTATATCAGCCAGTTTCTGGACATGGGGGAGCGCTATCGAAGCAAAAACCTGCTTCGACTCTATCTACAGCATTTTACGGGAGATACGGATGTGATCGCCAGGCTCAGGGAATTTGATGCCCTGGCTAATGTGTATTGGCCATTGGCGCACATGCGCTCTGCCGGCAGGTACCTGCATAGAGATCCGGAGGATATAAAGGCTACCGGAGGAACGAACTGGCAGAAATACCTGCCACCGCGTTTTCAGAAGATTATATTTTTCCCTGAGCTGTGGAGTGAACAGGAGAAATCTGAATGGGGAAAGGCCGGGGTTGAGCGTGCCCTGCAAACAGGACATTGACAATTTTGTACCTTTGGCCCTCAAAGGTCCTCCTGTGAAATACTTGTTTGTAGTCCTTACCGGCTTGATGCTGGTCCGCCCGGGCCATGCACAAACCTTTACCCGGTACTATGACAAGGAAAAGAAAAATATCAAAGAGATTTATCAGGTTAAGGACACCATCCAGAACATTGCGCATGGCCGTTATGTGTCCTATTTTCTGAATGGAGGAATTGAGTCAAAGGGACAATTTGTCAACAACGAAACGTCTGGTGTTTGGGAGTTCTTTTATGAGACCGGAAATGTAAAGATGAGGGGTATCGTCCGTCAAAATTCCAACTACGGACATTGGGAATACTTCTTTGAGAATGGGGTGAAGAACATGGAAGGAACGGTGAATGGCAAGAACAAGGAAGGAGAATGGAAAATTTATTACGAAAGCGGCGAACTCCGTGAAACGGGAAGTTACATAGCCAACAAACGCACGGGCATTTGGCATACGTATTTTGAAGATGGCACCCTTCGAGGTGAAATTGAATACGCCGATGACCATGGTCGCTTCACGGAGTATTACCACGATGGAAAAGTATTTGCAGAAGGGCCGCGTGCCGGCAGCCGGAATGTTGGCCATTGGCGTTTCTTCGCCGACGACGGAACGTTGCAGAGCGAGGGTGAATACAACAATGGATCAAAGTCAGGCACCTGGACCAATTATTT
>DNZD01000236.1 GCA_003504855.1 Cytophagales bacterium | reverse complement strand
CACGGCCATTGGCCGGACGAAGATCCGTCGAAGAACCGGCGCGCGTAGCGACAGGCTGCGGTAGCACTTTCGGTCAGACCGCTACATCTGACCCCCTCACCGGTCGATGTCTCGGAGAGAGACATGTTCGGCGACGTCCTCCACACCACCGCAGGCGCGTTCAACCTGGTCATGCACCAGGTCACCCAGGTGCACGTGCCGCTGCTGGTGCTGGGCACCGTGGGCATGAGCCTTAAATCAGATCCCAAAAATCAGGCAGCGTCCTGACGTGTCTTCGCGTATGAGCCTCACCAATCACATTGCCCAGGAATTTTATAACCGCTTTCAGAAACAGCCCGCGTTGGTGATGGCCCCCGGCCGCATCAACCTGATCGGCGAACACGTGGACTACAACGAAGGCTTCGTGATGCCCGCCGCCATCGACAAGCATTTTGTTTTTGCCATGACACCAAGTGGCAACGAGAAGTGTAATATCCTCGCCTTCGATTATGATGAAGGCGTTTCTTTTTCCATTCACGACCTCAATCCCGGTGAGGAGTGGATTAATTATCTCATGGGTGTGCTCGACGGCTTTGGTCGTCGGGGCTTATTACCCGGCGGAGTGGATTGTGTGGTGGGAGGCAATGTGCCCGGTGGTGCCGGCATGGCTTCTTCTGCCGCTTTGTGCAGCGGTTTTGCCTTTGGACTTAATCACATCTACAACCACCAACAGGAGCGCCTGACATTGGCCCGGATTGCCCAATATGCAGAACATGAATTTGCCGGCGTTAACTGCGGTATCATGGACCAGTACGCCAGCTTGTTTGGTGAAAAAAATGCTGCCTTGTTCCTGGATTGCCGAAGCCTGATACACCAGACCATTCCCATATCACTGGATTCGCACCGGTTGTTGCTGGTCGACACACGGGTGAAACACAGTCTGGCCTCCACGGGTTATAACGACCGTCGTGCTTCTTGTGAGGAAGGCCTTGCGGTGATCAAAAAGAAATATCCCGAAGTGATTGCCCTACGCGATGTCACACGCACCATGCTTTATGAGTGTCAGGACAAACTGGGAGATGATACTTTCATCAAAAATATGTTTGTGGTGGAAGAAATCGACCGCGCCCAGCGTGCTGCCGAGAGGTTGCAGCGCAAAGACATGCAGGGTTTTGGGGATTTGATGTTTGAGGCGCACTGGGGCCTGAGCCAGGCCTATGACGTAAGCTGTGAGGAGCTTGATTTTCTGGTCATGCTCGCCGAGGAGGACAAACACCAGGTGACGGGCGCCCGGATGATGGGCGGTGGATTCGGGGGTTGTACGATCAACCTGGTCGCCGCAGGGCAGGAGGAAGCATTTAAAGAGAAGGTCCGGCAAAAATATTTTGCTACTTTTAAAAAAGAACCTGAGTTTTATGATGTGCAGCTTTCACAGGGTGTACATGTAATATGACCGGAACCCGAACCACTTATCCACAACTCCTCATCCTCTCCTCATGGAAAAACTAGACTACATTGTTTTCTTCGTCTACTTTGTGATTGTCGCCGCCTATGGCTATTGGATCTACAACCGGAAGAAGAAGGCACACGCCGACTCCAAGGATTTCTTTCTCGCTGAAGGGTCACTGACCTGGTGGGCCATCGGCGCCTCCCTCATTGCCTCCAACATTTCAGCCGAGCAGATGATCGGGATGTCCGGCAACGGATTCAAAATGGGTTTGGCCATTTCTGCCTACGAGTGGATGGCGGCAGCTACGCTGATTGTGGTGGCGGTGTTCTTCCTGCCCATCTACCTGCAAAACAAGATTTATACGATGCCCCAGTTCCTGCGGCAGCGATACAACAATACCGTGGCAATGATCATGGCCATCTTCTGGCTCTCACTGTACATTGTCGTTAACCTCACCTCCATTCTTTTCCTGGGTGCCCTGGCTGTGAGCACGGTCTCCGGACTTTCATTTACGCTTTGCATGGTGTTCCTCGCCGGCTTTGCGATCATAATCACGCTCGGTGGCATGAAGGTGATCGGGTATACCGATGTTATTCAGGTGTTTTTTCTGGTACTCGGCGGTTTAGCGACTACCTACCTCGCGTTGGACCTTGTGTCGCAGCATTTTCAGACTACTGGCACGATGAACGGCCTGAACTTCCTGATGAGCGAAGCCAATGATCACTTCCATATGATCTTTGATGAGTCCAATCCCAACTACGTGAGTTTGCCGGGACTAACTGTGCTGATTGGCGCTATGTGGGTGGTGAATCTGAACTATTGGGGTTGCAACCAATATATTACACAGCGTGCCCTGGGCGCCGACCTCAAGACGGCTCGTTCAGGGTTGTTGTTCGCAGCCTTCCTCAAATTGCTCATGCCGGTGATTGTTGTATTGCCTGGTATTGCCGCCTATGTCTTATATAAGAATGGCATGTTCCAGACTGAAATGATGGCTGGCGGAGAGTTGAATCCTGATCGCGCTTACCCCGTACTGCTTAATCTGCTTCCGGCCGGACTCAAGGGACTTTCCTTCGCCGCGCTGACTGCAGCTGTGGTGGCTTCCCTGGCGGGAAAGGCAAACAGCATCTCGACAATCTTTACACTCGACATCTACAAAACCTTCATCAAGAAGGATGCGACGGAAAAATCGCTGGTATGGACAGGTCGTATGGTGGTGGTTGTATCCATGGTCCTGGCCATTGTGATTGCGCCCTTCCTGGGTATCGACAAAAAGGGTGGATTTGAATTCATCCAGGAGTACACCGGCTTTGTGTCACCTGGAATCTTTGCCATGTTCATCATGGGCTTCTTCTGGAAACGCACGACGGTGAGTGCAGCACTGTTTGCCATCATCGGCGGATTTATACTCTCCGTGATTTTCAAGTTTCTCCCGGGATGGGTTGATCTTTCCTTCATGCAGGGATCTGGTTTTGCCGTGGTAAACCCGGCGTCAGGTGTGGTGGAAATACCATTCCTCGACCGGATGGGATTTGTCTTCCTGATTTGTGTGGTGGTGATGGTGGCATTGAGTCTCATGACACCTGCACACAAGCAGCCGAAGGATACACTCCATGTTGATTTCAAGATGTTCAAGACCGATCCGATGTTCACCGTGGGTGCTGTCATCGTACTCGTGATCCTGGCCACCTTGTACATCAGCTTCTGGTAGTCACACAGCACGTAATGTTTGCAAGCCGTGAATCGCATCGATCGCCTCACCGCCATCTTGATTCACCTGCAGTCGAAGAAGATTGTCAAGGCCGAAGAGATTGCCGACCGGTTTGAGATCAGTGTCCGTACCGTTTACCGGGATGTAAAGGCATTGATGGAAGCCGGTGTGCCCATCGGCTCTGAAGCAGGTACAGGTTATTTTATTGTTGATGGCTATCATCTTCCTCCGGTGATGTTTAACCAGGAGGAGGCCGGTGCTTTGCTCATGGCCGGTAAGCTGGTAGAGCGCATGACAGACCCCTCCGTGCGCAAGTCGTTTGAATCTGCCCTGTTCAAAATCAAATCCGTGCTTCACGCTGACGAGCGCGAATCGCTTGAGATGCTGCAGCAATCCGTGGAAATCGTAAACTGGCCCAAGCCCATGTCGAATGAATTTCCCAATAACTTTCTCACGGATATTCAGAAGGCTATTGTAGGGCAGGAAGTGCTTAGCATGGATTATCATTCCGGTGTTGATGAAGTGACCCACCGGGAAATCGAACCTATCGGGATTCATTATTACAGCGGCGGGTGGCACCTCATTGGCTGGTGCCGGCTTCGATCTGGCTACCGCGACTTCCGCGCAGACCGCATTAAACAACT
>DNZD01000206.1 GCA_003504855.1 Cytophagales bacterium | reverse complement strand
ATATCAAATTTGGGACCCAGCAGGAGTAAATCAGCCGAGTTATAGGGCTGAGGAAGTCGGATGCGGTTATAGCTGAAGTTCATCGAGATTACCGCATGAGGTTGTAATCGGTAACTCATGGTGCCATCGATGTTCTGCCGTTCACCATTATAATATTGTCCGAGCCGGGATTGAAACCCAAAGGAGAACTTGCGTCGTGCATTGGATTGAAAATTCAGAATGACAGAGTTCCAATAATATCCCGTACCAGCCGGCAGGTTAACGGCTTTGGAGGCATCGGCCGGGAAGGTAGGGTCGAAGGCGAAGAACGCGAGTCCGTAGTCACGCCGTACTCGCATGAAAAACTGAGCCGAACTTTGAAAAGTAATTTTGTACCATAGGTTGGCATCCCAGTCCGTAAGTCCGTACAGGTCATTGCCGATAATGTCTATGTCAGTGCCGGGACCGTGGTTATTGATCAGCTTTGACTTGGGATAGAAGCTGTAGTAGGCTTCCGGTGCTATCCGCCGAAATCGCGTGCGGGGTGCATAGCCAACCTCCGGATTGTAATTGGCGCCGATATCCTGAGCCAGAAAATCAATTTCAAGATTGGGCACCTGGTAGACAAACTGAACGGAAGTAGCATAGGTGCTGTCTTTCTTTCGCTGATCAAACGACCGGTGATAAAATGCCTTGCCGGTCCACCGGTTATCCTTCGAAGCCATATTGTACTCAAGAGCCATTAATCGGTTGTATGCGGTATCATTGACCCCCTGTTTGTTGATGTACATCAAACCCACATTTGACCGGGAAAAAATTTTGCGTTGCACCGCAGCTACGGTGTAGTTGATGGACGGGAGCTTGATTGACTTATCCTCTGCGGCTTGCATGGTCATCAGGCCCACCCGCCAGTTGTTGTTGATCTTTCCGCTCAGGCGCATGCCCCCGTAAATCCGGTTCTGGATGTTCTGGCCGGTGGAAGGATCCCGGGTCACACCAATTCTTCTCGAAAAGAAGGGGCGCATGTTGCTGTATCCGAAATTCGCAAAGAGATCACCGTTCTCCAGGAAGAACTGTCTTTTCTCCGGGTAAAAAATCTCAAACCGGTTCAGGTTTGTTACCTGTTGATCTACTTCTACCTGGGAGAAATCCGGGTTGGCGGTGATATCCAGGTTCAGGGCGGGGCCCACAGCAATTTTGGCGTCGCCTCCGATGTCTGGTTGGTTATTGGCGGGTGTGCCAGCCTCAAAGTCTTGTTCAGATTTGCCGGCGATATATGGAATCACCGACACGTTGCCCCCGGGATGAGGTAATGGTTGGTCCCAATGCAATTCCCGCAAGGTGGCCAGGTTAAGAATTGGGTATACCCTGGACACTGGAGCCCACGTAGACCGCTCGGTATAATAACTATCGGTGCGGTAGAAGTTCAGGTTCCAGGAATCCAAACCATGTTTATAGCGGATGGTCTTGAATGGTATGGCCAATTCGCACACCCATCGGTCATCGAGTATCCGAACTTCCGAGTACCATTTGTTGTCCCAGTTCAGGGACAGGTCGTTCTCATTCGCACCGCCATTGGCAATCAGTCCTTCGCGTTGAACACCATAGGGGGTAACACCAAACTGAAATGCATTGGTTTTGTCCTTGTAGGTGTCAATAATCACATTAAAGGCGTCGATAAAACCACCGAAGAAATCCCGCCGCAAGGAGGTGGTGACATATTTCCTGGGTCCCTGGTTATACATCACGGCATACACATAAATAAACCGGTCATCATACGTCATGCGTACGTCGGTTTTGACTTTGGCATACGAAGAGTCAAACGGGAAATATTGTCGGAACTGGTTGGCCACTTCGGCGGCCTCCCAGTCGGGCTCATTCATCAGCGCATCAATGTTGATTTTGCCGGTAGCGCGCTTGATGTGGAGGCCAGGCTGTTGACCATAACTGATGGAGGCGCAAAAGAGTAGAAATCCGAGTATGGCCTGACACTTCATCCACAAGGATACAAAAAAACACCAGCCCGCGGCACAGCTTTTATTCAGGTGAGATAAAAGTTACCGGTCAGTTTCCGGTATTCATCACTCCATTGATTTTCGGAGGCATACAGGGTTAGGTAATCGATGGCGTGATGGATGCGCGTGAAGCCAAATTCCAGTAGTGCCCGCTCTGGTTTTTTGCCTTCACGGGTAATGAACCGCGTAAGGCGATGCGGATATAATCCATGCGATTCGGCCAACTTAACAAACCCATCGGCTGCGAGATAGGGGATTATCACACCAAGCCGCCCATGAGGAGTAAGTAGTCTTCTGGTCGACAGCAGCAGGTCATCATACGTTAGGGTCGCGTCGTGTCTTGCCGTTGTACGCAATGGGTCGGGCGGGAGCAGACTTCCGGAGAAATAAGGCGGGTTGCTCACAATCAGATCATAGGTTTTACGGGTATTGAACTGTTGAACAGGCCCTTCGACAACGGTAATTTTGTCTGGCCACGGCGATCGTTCAACATTGCGCAATGCCTGACGAACGTCGTTGGGTTGAATGTCGATGGCGTCAACCTGGGCCTGGGGGTGACTTCGTTGAGCGAGCATCATGGCGATGACACCGGAACCTGTCCCCACATCCAATAGTCTTCTGGCATCACCGATGCGTACCCAGGCACCGAGCAACACCGCATCAGTACCTACTTTGAGGGATGCCTCATCGTCAGTGACAGAAAACTGTTTAAACCGAAAAGTACCCATGATCAGGGCTTAGGCAGCGCGTCCAGAATTTGGTTGCACAACCCTACCATATCAAAGCCGTGATGACTCACGCCGAGGCGCACCACAATCAATTTTCGGGAAGGAAAAATAAATACATATTGATCTTCAAATCCTTCGGCACCGTATTCTTCGTTGGGGAGGCCCGGGTGGTAGCAATGATTAGGATCATTGGGGGCACCTGCATTCAACCAGAATTGAGCCCCGTACTGCCCGATGGGCGCAGCAGGTGCCGGGGTGGACGAGTACTTTACCCATCCCTCAGGCAAAATGCGTTCACCGTTCCATATTCCGTCCTGTAAGAAGAGCAGGCCGAAGCGTCCCCAGTCGCGCGCACTGGCATATCCGTAAGATGAGCCCACCAGGGTACCTGACGCATCCGGCTCAATCAAGGTATGCCGCATGCCGATCTTATGGAACAATTTCTCATAGGCAAAACGAGGATAGTTTTCATCACCCACGGCTTCGCGTGTAATTTTTGAAAGCAGGTTGGCGGTTCCACTCGAGTACTCAAAGAAAGTATTGGGTGGATATTCGAGTTCCTTCGACGCGGCGAATCCTCCCTTGTCGTCAGAGTGCATGAACATATTGTGGAAGTCGCCAGGCAGAAAGTAAGATTCATTCCATGCCAGTCCGCTGCTACCGTGCAAAAGATCGGACAACGTAATATTTTTTCGTTCATCGTTTTGCCAGGCTGCCACAGGTGCGGGCGCATCGGGGTTGAGTTTTCCCTCTTTCACCATTAGTGCCACCATGGCATTGTTCAGGCTCTTGGTCATGGACCATCCCATGAATAAAGTGTGCTTATCAAAACCCGACGCATACTGTTCGCCAATGATCTGTCCATCGTAGATGGCGAGCACGGCATGGGTGTTCTTTGGTTGCTCCGGATTTGTTTCTTCAAACGCCAACCGGAGTGCAGCCTGCAC
>DNZD01000052.1 GCA_003504855.1 Cytophagales bacterium | reverse complement strand
TTAGGACAGTACGAACCCCGGCTTCATTGTCGATGAGGAGAATCTTCATGGCGATACATCAACGGCAGAAAGATCGAGACTACAACCCCGGTTCCGTGCATACCGGAGGAAACGGTAAATCGTGCATTTGTCTTTCTCGACGTGTTGAGTAAATATAGCCGATCGCGGATGATTGAAGTAGCGCGGGAAGTATGGTCAACTGAGGAATTAGCCTTGTTCGCCAGCCCAGTGCCATTATCCGTGATGGTGATGGCTAACTCATTGCCGAGGACCTTTAATTCCAATTTAATGACACCTTGGGCGACCCCGCGCAGACCGTGCTCAATGCTGTTTTCAATAAAGGGTTGTAAAATGAGCGATGGTATTATTACTTCATGCGTCTCAAGTTCAGGTTCGTGATGAATGACAAATTGAAAACCTTCCGGATACCTGATTTTCTGAAGGTCCGCATATCGGGTGAGGAAGGTGATTTCCTGCTCAAGGCTGATAAATTCATCAAAGGTGCTGTCCAGGGTAGTGCGCATTACCTGACTGAATCCGGCCAGACTTGATGCAACGGAAATACCGCTCTCTTGCTTCAGGGCAACCTGTTGCAGTGAAGTGAGTGCATTGAAAAAGAAATGTGGATTCATGCGGGCCCGATTTAGCCGCTGCTCCGTCTCCATAATCTTCAGTTTACCTTTTACCAGGGATTGGCGATACATCACCACCATCACAATTACCAACAACCCAGCCACCACGACTATGGCAACCAGCCAACGTATTTGAAGCGAATCAATTTTGCTTTGCTGATTGAGCTCTGCGATTTTCGCCTCTTTGAGTTCGCTTTGATATTTTATCTCCAGATCGTTAATCAACTTAACACGCTCCTGGTCCTGAATGGCCTTTCTGGCAACGATGACCTCCTCCAGCGCCGAAAGAGCTGCCGCCGCATCACCCATCTTTTTAAACATGGTGTACCTGATTTCAGCGATAAGGAGCGGAGCATCCAACTCCTTACTGGTGGTTAACTGCCGGCTGGAATCCAAATAGACGTTCACGAGAGCAAACTTGCCTTGCTCCAGATAGGCCTTAGCGAGCGAAGTGTACAGGATAAATACCGTTCTTTCCGGAACTTCCTTGCGGTAAACC
Organism: Cytophagales bacterium; assembly: GCA_003504855.1. GTDB lineage: Bacteria > Bacteroidota > Bacteroidia > Cytophagales > Cyclobacteriaceae > ELB16-189. The sequence continues at coordinate 3,207 of DNZD01000052.1, read as the reverse complement.
AACGCCTTGTTGGCATATTCAAATCCTTTGGATGTTTCGTTCCGGCGCATATACCCCTGACTCATGATGTAGTATGCTTCCGCCAGGCCAAAGTTGATGCCTCTGCGTTTGGCTACCCGTAAACAGGAATCAGCAAAAACCAGTGCGCTATCAATCATCGCTGATCGATCCAGTTTTTCACCAAGCAAAAAGTAGCGTTGTGCCGCTGTAGTATATGTTTTTATGATGACTTCAGCATCCTTTTCCGGATTCATCAAGGGTATCAACCCAACCGCTTTGTCCGTATACAGACGCATCTGCTTGGGTTGATCCTGAAGGGTAAAGATGACCACCACATTTCGGTATACCGTGGCCAGGTTGGCATAATCCTTCAGCTTTTCATACTCCTTGGCCGAATTGAGGTAGTAATAAGCTGATTTTGTCAAGTCGTTAGCCTTACCAAACAAGTACCCGAGTTTGTCATTGATATTGATGATCTCCTCAATGCTCTTTTCTGCCTGGGCTATGGCCATTGCCGCTGCGTAGGATTTTTCGGCTGCCTCAAAATTTCCGGCCTCCGTATAGGCGAGACCCAGCGCTTTAAGTCCTTTCAACTCTCGCAAATTCCGATGGAATCTATGTGCCACCGAAGCAGAAAGTTGAGCATACTTAATCATGGAATCCGGCATATGCTCGGATTGAAAATAATACCGCGCCAATGCGAGGTAGGTATCGGCCTGCAAAGAATCCTGTTGGCTGTTGGCTATGGATTTGAGGCTGTCGGCTTTGGTGCCCGCATGACTCATCATGACCCCGGTGGTGAACACCAAAATCAATGTCGCCAACTTTCCGGGGGTACTGCGCATCATGGTCGGGGGTTTCCGTGATGGTGTATACGTTAGAAAGGCAACTGCTTAACGCAGGAGCTCCCTTGATATCACCATTTTCTGAATCTCTGTCGTGCCTTCATATATCTGGGTGATCTTGGCATCGCGCATCAATCGCTCCACATGAAACTCCTTCACATAGCCGTAGCCGCCATGAATCTGTACGGCTTCCGTGGTCACCTCCTGAGCAATCTGAGAGGCAAAAAGTTTGGCCATGGCGGCCGCCTTCACAAAATCTTTCTTCTCATCTTTTAGAACAGCTGCCTGCCATACCAGCAACCGGGCAGCATCAATTTTTGTGGCCATCTCAGCCAACTTGAATTGAATGGCCTGATGCTCGGTAAGGTGTTTGCCAAATGCTTTGCGCTCTTTCGCATATCGCGTGGCCAACTCCAATGCACCTGAAGCAATCCCCAATGCCTGTGCGGCAATACCGATGCGCCCACCGTTGAGTGTGCCCATCGCAAACGTAAATCCAAAACCCTCTTCACCAATCCGGTTCACCTTGGGCACTTTCACGTCGGTAAACATCAGCGAATGGGTGTCACTGCCCCGAATACCCATCTTATCTTCCTTCTTGCCTACAACAAAGCCAGGCATGCCGCGTTCCACAATCAGGCAATTGATGCCCTTGTGCTTTTTGCTTGCATCGGTTTGGGCCATGACCAGGTAAACACTCGCACTGCTGCCATTGGTGATCCAGTTCTTGGTACCATTGAGCAGATAATAGTCCCCCTTGTCTTCGGCGGTAGTACGTTGACTCGTTGCATCTGATCCAGCCTCCGGCTCCGACAAACAAAAAGCGCCAATTACTTCTCCGGCAGCCAATCGCTTGAGGTACTTCTGCTTTTGTTCTTCTGTCCCATGTTTTTCCAGGCCCCAACACACCAAAGAGTTGTTCACCGACATCATCACTGATGCCGATGCATCCACCTTTGAGATTTCTTCCATAGCCAGCACATACGATATGGTATCCATGCCGCCGCCGTTGTAATCCGGGCTGGTCATCATGCCCATGAACCCCAGTTCTCCCATTTTCCGCTGAAGGGCTTCGGGAAATTTCGATTGTGTGTCGCGATCAATGACGCCCGGCAATAATTCAGTTTGCGCAAAGTCACGAGCTGCCTGTTGTACAGCCAATTGCTCTTCGGTAAGTTGAAAGTTCATGCAGAAAATGGGTTGTTCTGGTAAAACAAAGATACACGCAAATTGATGATTGCTTGGTAATCCCGGATTGGCATCAACAAAAAAGCCTGACACATGGCCAGGCCTTCTCATTTCATTGCGATAGGTTTAATCCCGGTCGCCTCCGAGGAACATCATCACGTAGTAGGCCAGCATGGTGATGGCACCAATGGCTGCAACCACATAGGTCATGGCAGCCCACTTGAGCGCATCTTGTGCCATGTCATATTCTTCGGGTGTTACCACGTTACGGGTCTTAACCCAGGCGAGCGCCCGGCGGCTGGCATCAAATTCCACAGGCAATGTGATCAAAGCAAACAGGGCGAACACACCATAACATACGATCAATATCATCAAGGCCGTCTTCCAGGGCAGGAAGGCACCCGCGAAGAAGCTGCCAAATAACATGGCCATCATCACAAAATTCAATACGCTGGCGCTGATGTTCTGTATGGGCACCATGGCTGACCGAAACTCGAGCATGGAGGCTGCTGTGGCATGCTGAACGGCATGGCCGCATTCGTGTGAAGCAATGGCTGCAGCAGCTGCATTGCGTCCATTGTAAACATCCTGACTCAGGTTTACTGTTTTGTTGGCCGGATTATAGTGGTCCGTTAACTCCCCGTCAACACTGATTACCTGCACGTCGTGAATGCCGTGATCAGCAAGCATCAGGCGGGCTACTTCAGCGCCCGACAGATCTTTGGTGAGGTGCGTCTGTGAATATTGCTTGAATTTGCTCTTGAGCCGTGAGCTGATCATCCAACCCACGATCATGAAAAAAATACCAATGATAAATGCCATAGGTGCTAACAATTAGGTTTTCTTGATTTTGTCAATTATACGGGAAGTGGAGTATCCAGGTACAAATTCTATGGTTTTTACCACACCCCCATGCTTTTTTACAACATCTGCGCCAACTATGTTTTCTGCCAAATAGTCACTTCCCTTCACCAAAACATCCGGAATCAAGGCAGAAATCAACTCCAGGGGGGTATCCTGATTGAAAAAAACAACGAGGTCAATAAACTGAAAAGAGGCCAAAATGTGCGACCGCGATATCTGGTCCTGCACAGGTCGGCTCGGGCCCTTGAAGCGCGATACTGAGTCATCTGTGTTAAGACCCAGTACCAATTTATCGCCCAGTGCCCTGGCC
>DNZD01000215.1 GCA_003504855.1 Cytophagales bacterium | reverse complement strand
GTCAATCACCAGGGCGCCACGAACAATGACTGCGTAGTGTGGCTTCTGGCAAGCATTGAGAATAATGATGAGCAGCAGGGGTATAAATCGTTTCATCAGGCAGGATAGTAAAAATTAAAATATGGAATTCCCGGCCGCCGTCAAACCGCTTTTACCCGGCAACTTATTATGCCCCTGCTTTTTAGTACTTTTGCGCCCTACTTTTTGAAAACCGCATGATTGCTGCTAATAACGTATCCCTTCAATTTGGCAAACGGGTGCTCTTTGACGAGGTGAACCTCAAATTCGTCAACGGCAACTGCTATGGCATCATTGGTGCAAACGGTGCCGGTAAGTCTACTTTCCTGAAGATCCTTTCCGGTGACCTGGACCCCACCCGAGGTAACGTTACCATTGAGCCCGGCAAACGCATGGCGGTCCTTCGGCAGAACCACTATGAATTTGATGAAGTCGTGGTGCTGGATACCGTAATGAAGGGTCATGCCCGCCTGTGGAATGTGATGAAGCGCAAAGATGCCATCTATGAGAAACCGGATTTCTCAGAAGCGGATGGTATTGAGGCCTCACACCTCGAGGCAGAATTTGCTGAAATGAATGGATGGAATGCGCAATCTGATGCCGCTGCCCTGCTCAGTGGATTGGGGATTAGTGAAGAGGATCACCACAAGCTTCTGAAAGAACTCAGCGGTAACCTGAAGGTGCGTGTCCTGCTGGCCCAGGCCATCTTTGGTAACCCGGATATTCTTATTCTCGATGAGCCTACCAACGACCTTGATCTGAAAACCATCACCTGGCTGGAAGACTTCCTGCTCGAGTTTCAGAATACGGTGATTGTTGTTTCCCACGATCGTCACTTCCTCGATACGGTGTGTACCCACATCGTGGATATTGATTTCAATGCGATCAAGTTGTATACGGGTAACTATTCTTTCTGGTATCAGTCGAGCCAGCTGGCTTTGGCACAGCGTTCGTCAGCCAACAAAAAAGCCGAAGACAAACGGAAAGAATTGCAGGAGTTCATTGCACGCTTCAGTGCCAACGCCTCCAAGTCACGCCAGGCCACCAGTAGAAGAAAACTGTTGGAAAAAATCAATGTTGACGACATTCAGGCTTCTACCCGTCGTTACCCGGCCATTATTTATCAACAGGCCCGCACGGCCGGTGATCAGATTCTGCATATCGAACACCTGAGTTGCTCCGGCAGTGACGGGTTATTGTTCAAAGACCTGGAAATCTACGTCAACAAGGGCGACAAAATTGCCTTTCTCAGCAAAGACAGTCAGGCCATCACGGCGCTGTTTCAGGTGCTGATGGGCGAACGCAAACCGGACAAAGGATCATTCCGGTTTGGGCAGACCATTACCACAGCTTACCTGCCCTCAAACAACGAAGCGTTCTTCAAGTCCGATGACAACCTCGTTGACTGGCTGCGTCAGTTTGCCTCCGAAGAAAACAAAGATGAAGTATACATCCGGGGATTTCTGGGCAAAATGTTGTTCTCCGGTGAAGAGGTGTTTAAAAAGTGCAACGTCCTGTCGGGTGGTGAAAAAATGCGTTGCATGATTTCCCGCACCATGTTGCCCGGCGCCAACCTGCTGATCCTGGACGAGCCCACCAATCACCTGGACCTCGAGTCAATCACGGCGTTTAACAATGCCTTAAAAGATTTTCCCGGTACGGTACTGTTCACTTCACATGACCATGAATTCATGCAGACGGTGGCAACGCGCATTGTCGAGATCAGTCCGAAGGGATTCATCGACAAACTCATGACCTATGATGAATACATTGAAAGCGAGCGCGTGGCGGAGCAGAGGGCGGAGTTGTATAAGTAGAAGCTGAAGGTTGGAGGTTGGATTGGTGAGTAGTGGGTAGTAAGAAGTAAGTAGTGAGTAGTAAGGTGTATGTGAGGTTGGAGAATTGTCGGACCATGCGAATTACTTATGGCGACTATATCTGAATTTTATGCGGCAGATCGGGGCATCTGGAGAAAGTGGCTGGAGAAGAATCATGCCACAGCTGGAAATGTTTGGTTAATCATATATAAGAAAGACAGCGGCACCCCATCCGTTGTTTATGCCGAAGCCGTGGAAGAAGCGCTGTGCTTTGGGTGGGTGGACAGCAAGCCCAACAAACGCGACGAAAAGAGTTTTGTCCTGTATTTTGCCGCACGCAAGCCAAAGAGTCCCTGGAGCAAGATCAATAAGGAGCGCGTTGCCCGGTTGATCAAAGACAAAAAAATGCATGCATCCGGCTTGGCGAAGATCAATGCCGCGAAGAAGGATGGCTCATGGTCCGTTCTTGATTCCGTAGAGGCGTTGATCATGCCGGATGTACTCAAGAAGCGCTTTAACAAAAACAAAAAAGCCCTGACCCACTTCGAAGCGTTCCCCCCTTCGGTGAAGAAAGCAATCTATCAATGGGTTCAATCAGCCAAAACGGAGGAGACACGTGAAAAGCGCATTACGGAAACGGTGACGCTGGCAGCAAAGAATGTAAGGGCGAATCAGTGGAGGGGAAAGTAGGAAGTTGGAAGTTGGAGGTTGGAAG
>DNZD01000305.1 GCA_003504855.1 Cytophagales bacterium | reverse complement strand
TGTCGCCCGTCCTTTATCCGGTCTCGATGTTAAAGATTCCAGTGTTGCAATATGTGCTGGCTTGCTCGCCAATGTATGCAGCCATCGAACTGTTCCGATACCCGTTGACGCAGCAGGCCATCGATCCGGTTTACTTTTCAATAAGCCTTGCCTCCTGTGTGATACTGTTGCTCATCGGCATAAGTTATTTCAAGCGAACAGAAGAGTTTTTCGCAGATTTTGCCTGATGCCTGATGAATGTACGTATTGCCCTTCGTGATGATTTAAGGCCGGGTACCCGATATTTTTTTCTATGAACCCCATCCTCGAAATAAGCCACATTGGAAAACAGTTCAGGATTCAACACCGTGCAGGTGGGTACCTGAGTTTGCGAGAACGCATGTCCAACGTGCTTAAGTTTGAGAAGACCACCACTGAAAATTTCTGGGCATTGAAGGATGTTTCGTTTGACGTCAAGGCAGGTGAATCAGTGGGAATTATGGGCAGGAATGGTGCCGGCAAGTCAACATTGTTGAAGATTCTTTCAAAAATTACACCACCAACCACCGGTAAAATAGTGTCACGGGGCCGGATCGCCAGTTTGCTGGAAGTTGGAACCGGGTTTCATCCGGAACTAACCGGTTATGAGAATATATTCTTTAATGGGTCTTTGCTAGGCATGAAGCGCCGTGAGATCGCCACCGTATTTGATGCCATTGTTGACTTTAGTGGTGTAGAGAAGTTTCTGGACACTCCCCTCAAACACTATTCCAGTGGCATGCAATTGCGATTGGCTTTTGCCGTAGCCGCCTTTCTGGAACCAGAGATTCTGGTGATCGACGAGGTATTGGCAGTAGGGGATGCTGAATTCCAGAAGAAGTGCCTGGGTAAAATGGAAGATGTCAGCAAAAGTGGACGAACCATTTTGTTTGTAAGCCATAATATCATGAGCCTGAAAGTGCTCTGCAGCCGGGCTATTATTCTCGATAAGGGCACCCGCACTTTTGACGGTGCCACGTCGGATGCCATTAAGCACTATCTGAGTGTAGGGTCGCAGGAAACCATGAGATCCAGGATTTCAGACCGAAGTATGCATGCCGGTTCTGGTGAAATCATGGTCACCGACATCATGGTTACCGATGCACTGGGACATTCGGTTATTCACACAGGTGACACCTTGCGGGTAAAGCTTTCGTACGAAATCCGTAATAAGGACTTCGATTTTACGTCATGTCATATCGGCATCATTATTTATGATCAGTTTCAGAATGCCTTGATTACCCACACCAATAAGCTAATCGGGATTCAATTTAAGGATCAGGACTTCAAGCAAGGACGATCCATCGAATTCAGTATTGCTCATTTCCCATTGACCAAGGGCACCTATAGCATATCCTACAATATTGTGGATCAGAACCGTTACCTGGATTCGATGGAGCATGCCGTGGATATTGATATTGAAGAAGGATTGATGTACAACTATCAACGGGCCAATACAGGCGGTATGGTCACTGTTCAGGGCAATTGGGCCATTAATCCAGAATAGGTTCTTATGAAATTGCTGCGTTCCATTTTCAGGTTTTTGATCGGCATCACGGTGGGCAGAAAAACAGCCATGTATTGGCTTGCGTCTAACTCAGAAGGTAAACTGCTTAATTTTCTGGACGCGGGATACCTCTATGAAAACGGATGGTTTAGGTCTTTGGAAGAAAACCGATCCGTCAATCTAAGGGGTGAGGCGATTGCCTGGTTACCCTATTCGCTATTGCGATTCCTGAATGACCGGCTCCAACCGCATCTCACTATTCTGGAATATGGAGCCGGTGCTTCAAGTTTTTATTTCGCTGCCCGGGTGAAGGCCGTCGTGAGTGTAGAGAACAACCGATCGTGGTACGAGCACATATTGATGAATAAACCCCAAAACCTGACTTTGGTTCTTGCTGAAAACGAAGATGCATATGTCCAGGCCGATGGACCGGTGAGCAAGTTTGACTTTATCCTGGTCGATGGAGACTTTCGCGAAGCATGTTTGCGCAAAGGCATTAATTATTTGAGCGACGCGGGAGTTATTTTACTTGATGATACCAACGCACCGGAATTTAGTAGCCTGATTCCCAACATGACCCGGCTTGGATTTAAGCACTTGCGATTTAATGACTTTGCTCCCATTATCAGTTACAACAAGGAGTCTACCTTATTCTATCGGGATGGCAATTGCCTCGGACTCTAGCCTGATGTTGCAACCCCGCCAATGAATTCACTTGATTAATAGCCAACATTCATGGAATACCTGAAGGGTCTTCACGGGATTCGGGCACTGGCAGCCTTGCTGGTGATGTTTGGCCACATTTATAATGCCACCCTTCCCCCGGGAGAGGAATTTTCGTCGATCAATAGTTACGGTGTTACTGTTTTTTTTGCGCTGAGCGGTTTTCTGATTACTTATCTTTTGTTGCAGGAAAACAAGCACACCGGACAAATCGATGTCATTAAGTTTTACATGAGAAGGGTATTGAGGATCTGGCCATTGTATTTTGTATTTGTAGCTATAATTTATTTGTATACATGGACCTCTATTGATCAGGGCGGTCTGTACTACATTTTGTTTATCCCAAACCTGATGTTGATCACCGGACAAGCGGCACCGCCATTGCTGGGGCACTATTGGTCCCTGGGTGTGGAGGAACAATTCTATTTTTTCTGGCCCATTTTGGTAAAAAAATCAAAGCAAATACTGATTGGATTGTGCGGATTTCTGGCAGGATTTCTGATCCTGAAAATCGTCGTGAACATTTGGATCGGTGGCTGGTCAAATGCCTATTCATTTATTTATCAAACACGCTATGATTGTATGGCCATTGGCGGCATAGGAGGTGTGTTGTACGATCAGCGGTCAAGGTGGCTGACATGGGTGGCTTCCCGATGGATCCAGGTATTCAGTTGGTTGGTAGTCCTTGTCTTTGTCAGCGGCCGGTTTCATTTTTTGTCAATCATCGATCATGAGATCCTCGCGGTGGTAATTACCGCCCTTATTATTGGTCAGCTGGTGTCTCTGTCTCCTTTGGTGAACCTGGAGAACGGCATGTTCCGGTTTATTGGCAAAATATCATTTGGGATCTATGTTTTTCATCCGCTCATCATTGATTTGGTTATGTCTGCCGGGGTGGCTGAGATTAGCTCTTCTTTCCTTCGGCTGGCGTGTTGCTATCTTTCCATCACGGGTTTGACCCTGGCAATCTCCTGGCTTTCTTACCGGTATATGGAAAGTTACTTTTTGAATCTTAAAGTGAAATACGCAACACCCCGATAGTATATTCGCTCATGCAGCTTCGAAAAGTCATTTTCTTAACGTACTACGGTTCATGGCCAGCCTATGCTTCCTATTTTTTTGAATGCTGTAAACGAAATCCCTCTTATACCTTTATCGTCTTCACCGATCAACGCGAGAGTGGTGAGGAACATAACATAAGATTTGTTTCATCTTCATTGCAGGAGTTTAACCGAGCTGCCTCAGCCACGCTGGGTATTCCAATCTCCCTGGAAAGGCCCTTCAAGGTTTGCGACCTCAGGCCCGCCTATGGAGAAATATACAGGGAATGGATAGTGGGGTTTGATTTTTGGGGTTTCTGTGACCTGGATATTATGCTGGGGAATCTTGATGATTATCTCACCGATGACTACCTCAACAGGCTGGATGTATATTCTTCAAAGCCATTATGGAATTCCGGTTCTTTTTCGCTCTACCGAAACTGCCCTGCCGTCAATCAGTTATTTCGTGCCACAACAGACTGGCAGAACGTATTCCTGACAAAGGCCTATATGGGCTTTGATGAATGTTTACAACGTTGGGATGGGAAACCCATCGGCATTGCCAAACGAACCTCCGAAGTATTGAGCATCTATGACTTGATCCATGCAGTCCCGGGAATCAGGGCTGTTTATGATGACGCTGTGGTTGAATGGCCGAAAGATATTACCAAACTCAGGTGGAGCAAAGGGACCTGGTTGAACCTGACAACAAACAAGGAGTTTTTATACTTTCACCTGTTGTTGATGAAAAACAGCTGGAGATTCTATCAACCTCGTCTGGATTTTACGAAGGATATTTTTGTAACCGGGTTGGGTCTTTCAGATCACGATCACACGAAGTTTTCGCTGCCTGCTGTTAGTTGGTGGCTGCGCCGCGCGATGTCGTGTGCATTTGGGATCAGCGCCAGCTTGAAACTAAAGCTGCGTAAGCAAATGGGCCGCTAGCGCTTTTGGCCAATGCCGATCGTGTCATAGGCCACCGTAATCGGAATTACAAACTTCCTGAGCACAGGAATTTTTGAGAGTATTAGATTATAAATTCCCTTTAGTTTGAGTACGCTTGAAACTTTCCCCCACGGAGGGAGGGTACTGATGCCGGGCAATACCGGAAAATATTTTGGCAGGTACGGCGGCTCCAGTGTTTCGAATTCGCTCACCAAAATTTCCAATCCGGCATGTGTCATCAGGGCCCGCATGCCATCAGGATAGATCCGCCAGCAATCAACGGGTGCTTCATGAAACACCCAGCTCACCGGACAAATGATGATCACCTTTCCGCCCGGTTTGGTGATACGGGCAAGTTCATTCATCCATGTCCAGATTTCTTTTACATGCTCAATCACATTTCCGGCCAGCACAATATCGAAGGTGTTGTCCGCAATAGGATAGTGATATTCATGTGGGCTCATCAGGTGCAGGGGATTCTGATGACTGAAATTGTTAAAGTCACTTCCGATATCCAAAGTATGCCAGGCTATTCCTTGTGTTGAAACACACTTGGCATATTCAGAAGGAAAACCGGCAGCACCAATCTCAAGCACTTTGGTTGCGCCTTCGAAATGAGGCACCGCATATTTCTTAAAAATCAATAGGCTGTTGAAATGCATGGTGTTGGTTCAAGAGCCGTAAAAATAGCGATATTGTTTTTTAATCTTAGGGAAACTGCCAATCTTGCAAATCATGGCCGCTAGTAGTAAGGTGATTATTTACACCCAGGTATGGAAAAAATTCTTGTAACAGGAGGAGCTGGTTTTATTGGTAGTTACCTGGTTGAGCAGCTGGTAAAGACAGGCGCTAAGGTGGTGGTGGCTGATACCTTACTTCGCGGAAACAAGATACCGAAAGACATCCTCAAAGAAATTGAACTCCATGTAGTGGATGTCAGGGATACTGACCAGATCATTAAGCTGGGCCGCAGCATGGATGCCATATTTCATTTTGCAGCTATCCTGGGGGTTGATATTGTGGCAGACAATCCCGTCGAAACCATGGATGTGGAAGTGAAGGGCATGTATTCGGTCGGAAAATCAGCCGAAGTCAATGGTGTTCCGAAAATTATTTATGCATCTACAAGCGGCGTATATGGTCATCATGCCATGCAACGCAGCGTGACCGAAGAGATCACCATTGACCCCAAGACAAGTTATGCCATGGCCAAGAGGTTCAATGAGATTTACCTGGCTGCCCTTCACGAAGAAAAAGGGATCAATGGAATTGCCTTGCGTTTCTTTAATATTTATGGTGCCCGGCAGGATAACCGAATGGTTATACCCAGGTTCTTTGAACAAGCCCTGAGTAACCAACCGATTACTGTATATGGCAACGGACATCAGACGCGCGATTTTACCTGGGTGGATGATGCGATTAAATCCAGCTTGGCACTCGCGGCCAAGGCAGAAGGTTTTGAGATTTTTAATGTGGCCAATGAAAAAGAATTAACCATCCTGGAATTGGCTAAAAAGATTCTTGAGATCACGGGTTCAAAATCCGAACTACAATTGGTCAACGCTCCCTCCAAACGGTACGATTATGAGGTGGAACGCAGGTTTGGGAGCTCAGACAAACTCTACCAGGCAATCGGCTATAAGCCCAATACCCCCATTGAAGAGGGGTTGCGACACATACTGGCATCTATCAAAGTATAAAGGTGGTTTCTCAAAGAACCCTTCCGGTAAATCTTGCATCCGCTGAGGGTACACTATTTGAGCACGAGCGGGTGAAGGAAATCCCAGACCATCAGTTGTTGCCCTTTCAGGACAAGATGATGGTAACGCCGGATGGTGTTCTGTACCGCCGCGGGGCACTGGTGAGCGCCTCACTCTATAATACCTCCCATCGGGATTTTTATGAAGGAACCTATCAGTGGTATTATTCCTGCCGCAGTTGGTTTGAACGGAACAACCCGGGGCCTTATCTTCTTGCCTTTGATGCCTGGTCACTGGGTTATTTTCACTGGATGACAGAATTTATTCCAAGACTATTCATGAGCCGGGCGCTTATTCCGGAATGCACCGTGATACTCCCTGCCGTCAGCAATGGCATTTGGAATAAGCCTGCTGCCCATCGCTCACTCTTCAAGACACCGGTCTCCCCTTCAGGTGCCGAATACATGACAGGAAGTTTGGCCCCGTTTCACCTTACTCGCGTATACCGACACACGGCCAGGGTCCCATTGATTACCTCGCAATTATACTTTTCAACTCACCTGGCCCCATCAGGCAATTACAATGATGATGTAATGCGATCAATCCGGAATTTTTACGTGGAGTCGTATGTAAACGTCCGGGAAAGACCCAATCGGCTAATCTATGTTAGCCGGAGACTTGCATCGAGGCGATTTGTGGAGAATGAGAAGGCGGTGATCGATATGCTTCGTTCGCATGGCTTCGAAATCCATACGCTAGAAACAATGACATTTGCTGATCAGGTAAGGTTGCTGTCCCAGACCCGGTTGTTGGTGGGGCAGCATGGGGCTGCGCTAACTAACTTGCTTTTTATGCAAGAGGGGACTGCTGTGTTGGAACTCAAAACCGCAGGTGACTCGCAGAACCTGTGCTACTTTTCACTGGCCAGTGCCTTGCAGGTGAAATACCTGTACCAATTCTGCGACGGCGACGGCAGAAGTGTTCAGGATGCCAATATTGTTGTTGATCTTGCATTGTTGGAAAAAAATATCATGCTGGCAGTTAGCATCTCATGATTGTCATTGCCTACAAGCCCGGTCAGCTGGCGAACCAGCTATTCTTGTTTGCAAAATTTATTGCGTACAGTTATCGACACCATTGTCGTGTGCTGAATCCTGCTTTTCATGACTATGCTGCTTATTTCGAAACTACGGCAAATCAGCGTATACCATCATCAGCGGGTAAGAATGGAAGCTCCAGCCCTGCGCTTGCCAAGTTACTTTATGTGGTTATGAGCTACACTGGGCGCATAGGCCACCGGCTGAAACTCAACAAGGGTTTTTTTTCTGTGCTGTACCTGGATTGGAAAGATCATTTTGACCTGGACCATGACAGTACCCTAAAACGTGCTGGCCTGCATTTGATTAGGGGTTGGGAGTTTGATGCAGAAGACCTGCTTCGTTCCTATAAAGAACAGATCAGGACGTTTTTCAGGCCGGAGGAAAAACTGCAAGCGGCTATTGATCATTTTGCGGTTGATCGGTCGGGAATCCTCATTGGGGTGCATATCCGCCAAGGCGACTATCGTTCATTTGAAGGAGGGAAGTACTATTTTGAAACGGAACAGTATGCAGTATGGATGAAGTCACTCAAGCGGAGATATCCGACCGTTCACTTTCTGGTTTGTACCAACAACATAGAACTAACCCAAACTGACTTTGAAGGCCTCGATGTTACTTTTGCACCCGGGCATGAGTTAATTGACCTTTACCTGTTGTCAACCTGTACCTATATTATGGGGCCACCAAGTACGTATTCACTCTGGGCATCGTATTATGGTTCGGTTCCGCTGTATCAAATCAAAACAGCGTCACATGAACCGGATTGGAGTGATTTTCAAGTAGTCCGTTGACATGACCAATCCCCGCATCACCGTCATTACGCCATCCTATGATCAGGGTGCATTTATAGAGGAGACCATGTGCTCAATTCTTGGTCAGCAGTATGATAACCTCGAGTATATAGTTATTGACGGCGGAAGCAATGACGGCTCACCGGAAACTATCCGGAAATACGAAAGTAAATTGACATATTGGATCTCGGAGAAGGATCGGGGACAAACACATGCCATCAACAAAGGCCTGCAGCGGGCGACGGGTGATATCCTGGTTTGGATCAATAGTGATGATATGTTGGAGCCCGAAGCGCTGTCCAGGGTGGCCAGGTATTTCACAAACCATCCGGATGTCGATGTTGTTCATGGTCAAACAATACTCTTTGGTGGCGTTTCGCAATTGATCCGTGGCGCTGACCCCGCGAATCTTCCATTTCAATACCTATCGGGTATGGCCTTTCCGCAACCGTCGGCATTCATAAGAAGATCAGCGATGCTGGCCCATTATCCCATGATGGATGAATCATTGCATTATGGGATGGATTTTGATTTGTTTTCCTGTCTTTTCCTGAATGGTAACTTCTTGTCTGTGCCCGATGTCTTTTCAAGGTATCGCCTGCACCCGGCCAGCAAGACAGTATTGACCCATGAACGATTTGCGGTGGACTGGCAAAAGGTCTTTTGCAAAGTAGTTGCTTCACTCGGTGGGAATGCAAAAATCGAAAACGGACTTCGTGAACTTGGCATGTGGATGGACTCTCCCGATCGTTATCCGACTACTAAAAAGCTTTCAGAGGACTTTCTCATGGCATCCTTTCAGCACTTTCTCGTCTTTCAGATAAATTTTTATTATCGGGATTTGAACGTTCGGCGGGTAAAAGCAATTGCCTCCTTCATTCAGCGGAATTTTCCAATCACGTATGAAAAGCAACACCTGCGGCGTCTGCACCTGGCTTCCCGGGTCCCGTTTGCGCGATATCTCATACCTTTGGTGCGCAAATCCTCCTTTTGAATCCCTTTTTTTCAATAGTAATCCCCACGCATAACCGCGCCCGGTTAGTGCAGGAGTGCGTTCGTTCGGTCCTGCGGCAAACCTTCCCTGATTTTGAAGTTGTGGTGGTAGACGACGGCAGCACAGACCATACATCCGAGCTTGTCAATGCTATCGGTTCCGAAAAAGTCCGCCTTTACTCCAAAGTACATGGCGAGAGAGGCGCTGCACGAAATTTTGGAATCGATAAGGCAAAAGGCGATTATGTGGTCTTTCTGGATTCAGATGATACGTTGGAGCCAAACCACCTGGAGGCTTTACACCGCCATCTGGCAAACCAGCCTGAGGACTTCATATCGACGCGTTATTTCTTTTTCAACGAATCCGGCAGGCTTTCTGGTGGCGACGTTAATAAACTTCATTTGGGTTATCACGACTACCGGACGTTCTTGCCAGGCAATCCGCTGGCTTGCTGTTTTACAATAAGAAGGAGCAATCCGGGGCTCATTCGTTTCCGGGAAGAACTGAACCTGACCATCATGGAAGACTGGATCTTCCTGATGGAGAATTTGCAACGGGCCCGGATCTTCATACTTCCTGACGTAACCGTAGGGATGCGGGATCATGAACTACGGTCTATGCGGGGCAATGCCGGCAAAATCATAGAGGCACGAAACAATGCTACTAAATACCTGCTCGGGGCCCTGAAATTCTCCGAAACGGAAGAAAGAGAACTGGTCGGCAAGTCCTTTTATTTTTGTGCTGTTCACAGCTACATTGGACACATGACCCGAACCGGTTTTCAATACCTTTTGAAAAGTATTAGAAACAACGGGATTTCCATGCGCGCCGGATGGTTGTTTCTGAAATTATGCGTGCAAGTGCTATGGGTAAGACAAGCGAAAAGAGAATCCTGATTCTTACCTACTGGGCCTATCAGGACGCACTGATACAGACCTATACCCTGCCATATGTGAAGATCATGGCGGAGAATCCAACGTTGACCCTTTGGCTGGTTTGCTTACAGCCTGCGGATAAGCCAATCGGCAAAAATGAGTTGGAAACCATTCAGCAGTCCCTGGCGCAGATGCGTATCCATTTGGTGTTGCTACGATATATACCGTGGGGACTGGCCGGCGTCTTCAACACCCTGCGGAATGTTGCTGCGCTTTTCTTCCTGATGTGGCGAAAGCGAATTGACACCATCCATGCATGGGCGACACCAGCCGGTGGACTTGGCTATTTGCTGGCCCGGCCATTTTCCCGCCAACTCATTATTGACAGTTACGAGCCGCATGCCGAGGCCATGATTGAAAATGGTACGTGGCAGCGCGGCAGCCTTCCCTTTCGAATCTTATTTTGGCTGGAAAAAAAGCAAACCCGCTACGCGCACGCTGTGATTGCGGGTTCTTCCGGTATGCGGGAATACGCCGCTATTAAGTACGACCGACTATTTCATGAGGGTTTTTATGTGAAGCCGGCCTGCGTGGATTTGGTTTTGTTTGACTGGACCAGAAAAAGTGAAGCATGGAGAACTTCGCTCGGGCTGGAGGGTAAGCGGGTAGGGCTCTATGCCGGCAAGTTTGGTGGCATATACCTGGATGACGATTTCTTTCGCTGGGTAACGGTGGCCATTCGACATTGGGGCGACACCTTCAGACTGCTGCTGCTTACCGGTCATTCAGATGACGAAGTTCAGATCTTTTGTGCGAAGCATGGAATTCCTGAAAAATTCATCATCCGGAAGTTTGTTGCCCATCATGAGGTTCCGGCTTATATGGCCATGGCTGATTTTGCCATCACCCCGGTAAAGCCGGTCCCCTCCAAACGTTACTGCACACCAATCAAAGACGGCGAATACTGGGCGATGGGCTTACCGGTGATTATCACCAAAGACATATCGGATGATTCGGATATTATAAGACAGGAGCAGATTGGCTATGTTCTCCAGGAACTGAATGAAAGTGAATATCTTCAGTCTGTCAAAGTCATCGAGACGCTTATCGGGGACCCTGTCATTCGGGCAAAGATAGTTCAGGTCGCAAATAAGTACCGTTCATTTGAAATTGCGCGCAACGTTTACCGACATGTCTATCCTGAATAAAGTGAAAAGGCAATTGCGGACTAAACTGGACGCACTCTACATTCGATCGGCTCCCTGGCGGGCGCCTGTTGCCGATTACGTTGGGGAGGGAACACAGTTGCTCCGGTCCCTCCGCATTTGCCTCGTGAAACAGGAGACTTTTGGTGACTTGTATACCCAGCCACGCCTGCGGGGAAAAGAATTGTTGTACTCCACCATTCATCGCTCCGGACCTATTGGACTATTCGGGGCGAAGTCATTTGATTTTTTTATTCTTAAAATATCCGACAGCGAAGAGAGTACCGTATGGAAATACCTGCACGCTGATATGGACGGTCCATTGCCTGAGGATATCCTGGCGGTCAGGGACAAGTCCATCGTTAACGGGCGGGGTGAGTTGGTTACGGCGGTGCCACAAAGCCAGGTGGCGGTATCGATGTTTGAAGTGCCCTGGGAACATTATGATGTGATCATCAGCATTAATTTTTCGGTAGACGAGAAAATCATTCGAGATCACCCGAAGCAGCTGTGGTGCTATGTGCTTCAGGAGCCATCCATGCGACACTATAAGCAGTCGATGCGGCAACCACTTTTTTCCTATGACCTCTTTCTAAATCAAAAGTTCACGTATCAATTCAGCCAGCGAAGAGAACATGAAGTAAATTTTCCATACAACTTCATGCACACGGAAAGCTTCAGGTCCCTGGAACCCAAAACGGACTCGGTCCGAGAAGGTGTGTTTATTGAAATACATTCTGTGATAAACCTGACAGCTCCGCAAAAGGACAGGCTTGCAAAATTCGGATCGCTTCGCTTTCCGAGGGAAGAGCGATTTGAAGCGGTCCTGGATAAGATGATGAAGTCAAAGTATTTCATTTCGTTGCGCGGCCAACACCTGGCGTTTAAGATTTGGGGTAATTCAATGATCGATGCGGTGGGGGCCGGACTGCTCGCTTTTGGTGACCCCCGTGAATATCATAACCTGGATCTATTCACTGCCTTTACTTCAATTACGTCCGTGGAAGAATTTATCGACAAGGTTACCAGGCTGGAAAATGACCCGGAGCGATATAAAGAGGAACTGGCCTTGCAGCAGCGTCTGCTCAACAAGTATTGCTTTTACGAACCCTTGAAAAAATTGTACAATGCCTATCATAAAAAACAACTGGCTTAGGCAACTGATAGGGCGGGGAGTCACCCTCTTTATCCATCGGTTTATGAGGTCACCGGTACATGCCGCGCATCAGGAATATTCCATGATTTATTCTCAGCATGATAATCCGGGGAAACCGAATGACCTGTTGATCGATCTGGCCCTGGCAGCAATTGCTGAGGCGAGAAGAACAGACCTGTCGTTCATAGCAGAGAGAACTACGCAAACGTATCCAAACCCCAATGAATTCCCGGGTGAACATTATCGCTTGCTCACAGGCTTGATTACAGTGTTAAGGCCGGTGACGGTGATTGAAATAGGCACGGAAAGAGGCATCAGTAGTTTGGCGATGAAGGCGGCCCTGCCGGTCGGCGCCAAAATACATACCTTTGATATTGCCCCATATCATCAAATGAAGAACCCGGTGTTGTTGCAGCGTGATTTGGACGATTCTTTGATTCAGCATGTCGCGGACCTTACCCGGACGGAAACACAACAGCAATTCACGCGTCTGTTTGAAGAGGCTGATTTCATTTTTATGGATGCAGCAAAAGATGGTCAAATGGAAAGGGTCTTTCTGCAATTTTTTGATTCCCTGTCATTCAAGCGAAAGCCGGTATTGATGATGGATGACATTCACAACTGGAATATGCTTGCTATTTGGAGAGCGATAGAGCGACCCAAGCTGGATGTTTCATCATTTGCTCACTTTACCGGTACCGGACTCGTGCTGTTGTGAGTATGTCTTCGTTGAATACACCCATCCTATTTCTTCTTTTTAACCGGCCGGAGCAGTCGCGCATCACCTTTCAACGCATCCGGGAGCAGCGACCGGCGTTTCTGTTTATTGCCGCCGATGGCCCCAGAACCAACCACCCTGATGATGAGAGACTTTGCAATCAGGTACGCAGTGAAGTGCTTGCCATGATCGACTGGGATTGCAAAGTGAAAACCCGTTTCAGAGAACAAAACCTGGGTTGTGGCGCTGCGGTGAGTGATGCGATTTCGTGGTTTTTCACGGAAGTGGAGTCCGGAATCATTCTGGAAGATGATTGCCTTCCCATTCCTTTCTTTTTCACCTATGCAGAGCAGATGTTAAAAAAGTATGCCGATGTGGGTCACGTAATGCACATTTCCGGTAATAACTTCCTGACCGGTATGGAGGCTATAACCGACGTGTTTTTTTCAAAATATCCACATTCGTGGGGATGGGCTACCTGGCGCAATCGCTGGTCATTGTACACCTTCCAGATACCTGGCAACGCTGACTTTCGACTCAATGAATTTGACTTTTTGACGGACGAGGAGAAATCCTACTGGCGTGACATTTTTGCCAAAACCAATTCCGGGATTATCAATACTTGGGACTATCAATGGTTTCATACCATTTGGAGGAACAAGGGCGTTTGTTTGATACCCAGGAATAACCTCGTAGTGAACATCGGATTCGAGGGTAATGCCACCCATACCCTCACCGGTGATAAACGCTTTGATTCATTACGGACAGGCGAATTTAAACTCCATATTTTCCCATCGCACCAGGAAGCAGATGCAGCCTTCGATCACTGCTTTTTTGATACTTTTCTGAAAGGACCATCCGGGCTGCGTACATTCCTTCAGAAACTAAGAAACTGGATATGAAGGCCATGTTGAAAAAAATCAGAAAATGGACTCGTCCGTCATTCCTGAAGGTTGTCGCAGAGATCAACCGCATTCGTTCCATCCCCAGGTTTCAACAGGGCAGTACGATGATCCTTGGAAAAAAACTTTTGTTCACGGATTCAGATTCGTTCATACAGTCGTATCATGAAATCTTCGAACAACAGGTTTACTTGTTCCATGCTGACTCATCCCGCCCGCTTATCATCGATTGCGGATCGAATATTGGTTTGTCCATCCTCTTTTTTAAACGATGCTTTCCAGCAGCCAGGATTATTGGATTTGAACCTGATCCCGGTTTATTCGAACTGCTCCAGGCCAACCTGAATCAGTTTGGACTAACCGATGTGGAGGTGCATCAGAAAGCGGTGCTTGATGTGCCACAGTCGGTCACCTTCTCAAGTCAGGGTGGTTCTTCCGGACATCTGGATGATAACCGTGAAGGGGCAAATCAGGTAAGCATTCCGGTGGAAGCGGTAGCGCTGCATCCGTTCATTACAGAACCTGTGGATCTGTTAAAAATTGACATCGAAGGAGCAGAGTTTCGCGTATTGACATCATTGACAAGTCACCTTCACCTGGTACGTCGGTTATTTGTGGAATATCATTCGATGGTGGGCAAAGCGCAGGAATTGGACCAACTATTATCCCTCTTGCGGAACGCAGGTTTTAGATATTATATTTTTCCGGCTGTTGAGCGAAAGTTCCCTTTCCAGGGTTTGGAGGTGGAAGACGGTATGGACATGCAGCTCAATATTTATGCAATCCGCTAGAGACGTTATCATTGTAATACCGGTCTATAAGGAAGCGCTGAGTGCCGCCGAAAGAATTTCCCTTAACCAGCTGTTACATACCTTGGATACCCATTCTATGGCGCTGGTGTGCCCCGCGCACCTCAACGCGCATGAATATCAGCAGTGTTTCAATCTGAGGAATGTTAAAGTCGATATCCAACGATTCGATAGCGAATATTTCGGTTCAATAGCAGGATACAACCGTTTGTTGCTCAGTCAAACGTTTTATGAGCGATTTGGCCACTGGAAATTTCTTCTCATTCATCAGTTGGATTGCCTCGTATTAAAAGATGACTTGGACAAGTGGGTGCGTGCAGACTACGACTACATCGGATCTCCATGGGTAGATACAGAGCCCCTTCGCTTTTATGAAAGCCTGAACTATTCCCGCTGGCCCGGGTTGGGTTGGCTGAAGCGCAGGTTCGACTATAATCAGGGAAAGATGGTGACGGTTGGCAATGGCGGGTTTTCCCTGAGAAAGGTGAAACGATTTCAACAAGTTTCCCGCCTGCTTTCCCTGTTCTTTCGCAAGCACCTGAAGGGGCAGGTCAATGAGGACTATATCTGGTCAATTCTGGTTCCCAAATATTTTCCGAAATTTAAGGTTCCTTCTGCCACCATGGCCTCCAAATTTGCCCTCGAAAAAGTGTCTGTTGCGGTTAATCTTGATGCGATGGAATCCTTGCCCATGGCTGTTCATGCCTGGGAAAAGTATTACCCCGATTGGTGGCAGTCCCTCCTTACGAAATACGGCAAATGAGAAAGTTTCGAAGCACACTTTTCCTGGTGGCCGGATTGTTTCTTGGCTGGAAGGCCTTTGGCCAATCAGCGTCATTTACCAATAAGGGTACCGTATGTCTTGGCGAATCAATAAAGTTTACCAATACATCCACAGGAAGCTCAACGTATCAGTGGGATTTCTGCCACGGCGATCTGGACTCTCTGTCAGTTAATACATCGGTGAAGACGGTACTGACCGGAGACTTCCCCATTGATGTCCAGGTAGAATACGATCTGGGAAATTGGTATGGATTCACCGTCGATTTTCTGAGCTTCAAAATGCTTCGACTTAATTATGGTGGTTCACTCACCAATACACCAACGGTAACAGAGGTTAATGTCTCCGGTCTTTTGTCTAATCCGTCTCAAACCAAATTGCTTAAAGTAGGCGGAGTTTGGTATGGGTTTGCCACGAATTATTCTGGCCCCGATGGGTTGGTGCGAATGGTCTTTGGCAATGGACTGGGTGCCGACCCAACTGCCGTACAAGGTCTTGGTAGTTTTGCCAGCTTGTCTTCTCCCATGAGCCTGGAAATTCTGGATTCGGGAGGTGATTATACCATCGCGGTGTATAGCTCCGGAACACCTAAGATCAGCCTTATCCACTTTGGGTCCAGCCTCCTGAATAACCCAACCAACTCGGATGTGATCGAGACCGGTGGCTCAGTTGGCCTGGTTGGTCTCAGCAGGTTATCAGTACGGCAGTTCAATGGCAATTGGTTTGGATTGGTCAATTCTGTAAACGACAGTAAGGTGTACCGCATGCAAATGGGTGCTGTGGTTTTTGATAACGCTACTAGTTTTGACCTGGTAGGGTCCATTCCCAATCCGGAAGGTGTTGAGTTGATTGAGGAGGGGGGTAAGTACTATGGATTGGTTGCCGCACGTACCAATGGGATTTATAAGATAGATTTTGGTTCCGATCCTGCGGGTACCGGAACCATAACTCCTGTAGGAAAATTGGGCGTTACCGATGAATTCCGAAGCCTGGATTTGGTTCGTGATAGTCCTGG
>DNZD01000247.1 GCA_003504855.1 Cytophagales bacterium | reverse complement strand
GGCCGACGCGCTGATCCTCGATCTCGAGGATTCCGTCGCGCCGCCCCAGAAGCCCGTGGCGCGCGTGATGGTTGCGGCGTTCTTGCGGCGCACTGCGTCGGCGCCGCAGCGGCCGCTGCTCTACGTGCGCGTCAACGCGCTCGACACAGGGGAGACCGAGGCAGACCTCACCGCCATCATGGCAACGAGATTGAGGTCAGCGCTCTCCTGGGTCTTGCGATCTTTTCTCGCTTTCAGCAGATACCGTTGTGCGGAATCAGCGAGGCCAAGCCGGGTATATGCCACCCCGAGGTTATTATTTAATATGCCGGACGACGAATTTTTTTTCAGTGCATCCTGCAGGATGAAGATCTCTTCCAGTTTATTCGTTCGCGTGCGAGCTGCGTTCACCGCCGTGTATTCGGTAGGCATGTAGCTGTTTGCCTGCTGATAGTATTGCTGTTGGTCGGTTGGGTTGTAATACTTTCCTTCCCAATCACCGAGGACTGTTGAGGCATGGTGGTTATAGGGCCCATAGCCATTAGCGCGCTTGTAAAAAGTAAGCGCTTTTGTATCATCTCCATGGTATTGATAGACATCCCCGAAAGCGGTGAAGGCGGCGGAGGTGAAGTGATTCACGGGCACCATCCAGCGGTTGTAAGCCACCAGGGCAATGGTAAAAATCAGGGCACCCAGCCGATACGAGAAATACGGCATCAGGGTAGGCTTGTACATTACTTTATACACAGGCAGGTTGGCCCGCAACATCCCCATGAAATTGGAAATGATGTATAAAAAGAAAATTGTTCCGTACGCGATGTGGGTGTAGAGAATGAGATCATTCACCGAAAGCAGCGCGATATCCTGGGATGCGCCCGTAAGGTATCCCACCAGGCCGGTGGCCATCAGGCCAAGGGCGATCATAAAATACACTCCGTATGGGTTGGCGGGAATAATATTGTCGTATTGCGGTTCACGCTGGCGCATGCCCCATATCCCGAGGATGGTGGAGGCAGCGAGGATAAACATGGGATGGATCACCATACCTAGTTGTGTCCATCCAATCTTATTGAGGTATGTCATCCACAGCGTGAGCAGGTAGATGGCGCTGATGATCAGAAAATGTTGCAGACTCTTGCTGTTGCGCGTGCCTTGTCCGACCAGTGATACAAATCCCGCGATGATTTCGTGGGCCACGTTGATCATGAAGATCAGCAGGAAGACAAATCCCGCAGGCAGGGTGCTGGCAGCTATGTGGTGAAGTGCTTGTGCCGGGGCGCCGAATCGGATGACGATGCCGGTAAAAATAAAAGTCGCCAGAACCACCATCCACCGTTGCAGAAGGGATGCGGTGGTTTGAAAGAACTGATAGTAGATGGAGATGCCGAGGAGAATGGATACGAGTCCAACTACCGGTGCGTTGTTGTTGTTGTGCAGGCCGAACAATCCGATTTGATCCAACTGAAAAGTAGAGATCACCACGACGAGCACACCGGCACCCACATAGAACCAGAACCGGGGAATGAGCGTGAGTAATGTGATGAGGATGGAAAATCCGAGCAGGAAAAAAATGAAATAGATGTCGAGTGCGATCAGGTTGATCTGCAGGGGCTGTGTAGACCATGTGTTGAACACCAGGTAGTTGCTGCCTTCGGTGGTGAAGGTGTTGCCACCCACCGAAAAGCTATGCAGTGGAATCGGATATTTCTTTAATTCCTGAAATTGGTCCCAGCCATAGTTGGCGCTGGGACTGCTGACATATCCAATGGCGATGGCGACGAGGGCAAAACCCAACAGTACAAACAAGACCATTAAGATCCGTTGATAGACCGATGGCCATGATTTCCAGAAGGTGATTTTATACATACTCGTTATTCCAGCACTTTCGGTACGCGAAAATGTTGGCCGTCGTGCTGCGGTGCCTGGCGCAAGGCCTCCGCGCGATCCAGTGCGGGTTGTACGTGGTCTTCACGCAGCGCATTGACTTCATGACTCATGGTGGTGAGCGGCTCCACACCATCAGTGGGCACTTCGTTCAATTGCTCAACCCAGGAAACAATGGCCGTCATGTCGTCCATCATTTTTTGCGCGTCCTGTTCGTCAAACTCGAGGCGGGCGAGGTGTGCAATCTTGTCGAGGGAGGCGCGATCAATGTTCATGTTGGCTCAATTCCTTTTCGATCACATCAAACACCCTGTGCTTCAGGGTATCGAGGTCGGCGAGGGTCATGCCCCGGGTAGGAATAGGCTCGTGAAAAATAACGGAGACTGTCCCCCACCGCAGCAGAAACTCGTCGGGGGGCAAAATTATCCAATTGTTAGGAATGGTGACCGGAACGATGGGTATTTGTTTTTCAATCGCGAGACGGAAGGCGCCGTCTTTAAAGCGCACCATCGCCGGAGGTTTTTCCGTGTAGATGCCTCCTTCCGGGTAAATAACAAGACTTTTCCCTTCATCGAGTGCCTGGCCGCTCTTGATATAGGTGCCATACTTGCTTTTCAGTTTGGAACGATCAACGGTAATGTGAAGTCTCTTGTACATGAAGCCAAACAAGGGGATATTCTCCATGTCATTCTTTCCCACAAAGATGCTATCGATGGGATTGAGGCCCATGGTGGGGATGTCGAAGTAGGAAGCATGGTTGGGACAGAAGATATACTGACCATTCTTATCTAATGTCGTTCGGGTGATAACGCGGTACGGAAGAAAACAACCGAGGCACAGCAGCCTGGCCCACCATCGATTGACCTTACCGACCCACCGATGTTGCCGGGGGAAAATGATGGGAACGAGCAGCGGAAAGAAAACAAGCAGGAACAGGACCCCGAAAATCAACAATCCATACCCGGTGTGCAGCCCGCGAAGGAATTTCATGCCACAAAAGTACAAGGAAACGCAATCGCCATCTAAAACTGATAGAATAAATAGAGCCCGATGCCTGGCTGCAACAACATATTAAATACCCTGGTCGAGCTGGTGTTGATCACGCCTGTCGCCAACGTGTTACGCTGACTGGTGGTGGAGGTCCAGTTGAAATTAAAGTTGGTCTCGGTAGCCACATACAACCGATCCATCAAGGCATACCTGACGCCGAACAAGGGAGCGAACGTGGTGATGTTGCTGTCGTTGGTGGTTACGGTGAGGAACACGTTGCCCGTGTGGTCTTCTGTGCGGGTCGTGCCGAGGCTAAGTCGGATATCGGCTCCGTAATACAGGATCAGCCGGTTGGCAATTTGCTTCTGCCACTCCGCACCCACACTCGGCGCGATGGTGTAGGTAGTAACATCGGTATAGCCTGTGTTATCGATGAGGTTGTTTCTTGTGCTGGTGTACGTCAGATTCAATCCACCGCGCAATGCCACGCCTTTGGCTATGGTGCGCTTGTACATGATGATGAAAGGCGTTGCGGGGCTGTTGAAGAATCGGGTAC
>DNZD01000098.1 GCA_003504855.1 Cytophagales bacterium | reverse complement strand
CGTACAAACTGCTGTTCAGATTTTTGGGTTGATAGCTGGAAACAAAATAATTGGGATTATCCTGAACCAGGGTTGTGCCGTTACGGGTCTGAGCACCGTATTCCGGATTTACACCACGGCCGGAATAGCTGTCGGATGGGTTGACCGGATTAGTTCTGATCGCCTGCTCGTCAGCCTCCCGATAGCGGGTAGACATCACCTGTGCTACAGACTTATTCAATACAGCGCGGTCTTTCGCGTTGAAATACATGTCGTCATCTTCCTGAGCCCATGCGGCCACTGACATCAGGGTTGCCAGAACGGCCATCGTGTATTTCGTTTTCATATCTGTAGTATTTAGATACACTCTTACTAACGTAAAGTTAGCCATCATGGTACCGTTTAACAATGCTTTTTTGGTAGTCATTTTGCCGTTTTTGGGCCTGAAAAAACGTAGGTAATTCTCTCATTGGGGCCAAAAACTGGCTTTCCGGGGCCACGGTGTATATTTGCCCCTCAATTCAGATAATCATGGCAAAAGAGTTACCAACCCGGGCCGAAGACTATTCCCAATGGTATGTAGACCTGGTAAAAAAGGCGGATTTGGCCGAAAATTCGGATGTGCGCGGGTGTATGGTGATCAAGCCTTACGGTTATGCCATCTGGGAAAAAATGCAGCAGGGCCTGGATAAGATGTTCAAGGACACCGGGCATGTGAATGCGTACTTTCCGTTGTTCGTGCCCAAGAGCATGTTTGAGGCAGAAGAGAAAAATGCTGAGGGCTTTGCCAAGGAGTGTGCGATTGTAACACATTACCGGCTGAAGAATGATCCAGCCAACCCCGGCAAACTGATGGTTGATCCGGAAGCTAAGCTGGAAGAAGAGTTGGTGGTGCGTCCCACGAGTGAGGCGATCATCTGGAATACGTACAAGAAGTGGATTCAATCACACCGCGACTTGCCGATCCTTATCAACCAATGGGCCAATGTGGTGCGTTGGGAGATGCGCACGCGTTTGTTTTTGCGCACCGCAGAATTCCTCTGGCAAGAAGGGCACACCGCTCACGCTACGTCCGCGGAAGCCGTTGCAGAAACCAGGCAGATGCTCGATGTATATGCGGAGTTTGCAGAGACATTCATGGCGATGCCGGTCATCAAGGGCAGAAAGAGTGAAGGAGAGAAGTTTCCGGGTGCCATCGATACCTATTGTATTGAGGCCATGATGCAGGATGGCAAGGCTCTTCAGGCTGGCACTTCGCACTTCCTCGGGCAGAACTTTGCCAAGGCATTTAATGTGCAATACACCGGCAAAGACGGAAAGCTGGAATATGTGTGGGGAACATCGTGGGGTGTGAGCACGCGCCTGATTGGTGGTTTGATCATGGCCCATTCGGATGACGATGGACTGGTACTGCCGCCGAAGCTGGCGCCGATTCATGTGGTGATCGTACCGATCTTCAAAAATGAAGAAGAATTAACTAAAGTATCAGCCGCTGTTGATCCTATTGTAAAGGATTTGCGCAAGCTGGGGTTGTCGGTAAAGTTTGACAATCGCGAGACCCACAAGCCGGGATTCAAGTTTGCTGAGTATGAAATGAAAGGTGTGCCGGTGCGTATCGCCATCGGACCCCGTGATTTGGAGCAGGGTACCGTGGAGGTGGCGCGCCGCGATACGAAGGAGAAGAAAGTGATGCAGGTGGCGGAAGTGGCTACGCGCATTCCGGCGTTATTGGATGAGATTCAACAGAATCTCTACAACCGGGCTTTGAAGTTCCGGGAAGAAAAAACGACGCGGGTGGACAGCTACGAAGAGTTTAAGAAAGTGCTGGACGATAAAGCTGGTTTCGTATTGGCGCATTGGGACGGCACGGCCGAAACGGAAGCCCTCATTAAAGAGGAGACAAAGGCCACCATACGCTGCATTCCCCTGGATGCTGCCGAAGAAAATGGCGTTTGTGTACGCACCGGTAAGCCATCAACGCGCCGGGTGCTCTTTGCCAGGGCTTACTAGGTGTCCGCTTCGAATTGACTAACTTTGATGATTATGGTTGAATGGTCCATTGTTGTTTCTCTGATTGTCACCGGGCTTATCCTGGTCGTCATTGAAATATTCTTTGTTCCAGGCACCACCTTCGTAGGGTTACTCGGTTTTCTGTGTCTGGTGATCGGTGTGGCCCTGAGTTTCAGGTATTTTGGCGGACTGATTGGCTGGTCGGTGGCTGCGGGGTCAACGGCGATCACCGGATTTGTGTTGTACCAGTCATTTCGCACGAACATTTGGTCCAGGTTCTCATTAAAGTCAACCCTCACGGGCGGTGTTCATGACGGCGTTACTGACCAGGTGACCACGGGCACGGAAGGTGTCGCGTTGTCTGCGCTGCGACCTTCGGGCAAAGCAGAGATGAACGGCAATACCTATGAAGTGCGTACGCAAGGAAAATATGTTGAGACCGGCACGCGGATACGTATCGTGCAAATCAATTCGAATCAAATTATTGTAGAACCTAACGAATAACCCCTAACCTTATGCAAGGCCCATTCTTTTTATTGGTTGTTTTTATCAGCATCATCGGCTTTTTCATTTTTATGTATTTCGTGCCGGTGGGGTTGTGGATTACCGCTGTTTTTGCCGGTGTGAAAGTCACCATTGGCGAGTTGATCGGTATGCGCATCCGCAAGGTGCCACCGAGCATCATTGTAAACTCATTGATTACGGCCACTAAAGCCGGGCTTAACGTTACTACCCGTGAGCTTGAAACGCATTACCTCGCTGGCGGTAATGTGCCGAACGTAATTCGCGCCCTCATCTCGGCAGAGAAAGCCAACATCAGTCTTAGTTTTAAGCAGGCTACAGCCATCAACCTCGCTGGTCGTGATGTGTTTGAAGCGGTGCAGATTTCTGTAAACCCAAAAGTGATTACCACACCCAAGGTGGCTGCTGTGGCTGCAGATGGTATTCAGCTGATCACCGTGGCGCGGGTAACGGTTCGCGCGAGCATTGCCCAGTTGGTGGGTGGTGCCGGTGAAGACACCATCCTCGCCCGCGTAGGGGAAGGTATTGTGACCTCCATTGGTCAGGCCCACACCCACAAGGAAGTGCTGGCCAACCCGGATAAGATTTCAAAATTGGTTTTGTCACGCGGACTTGATGCAGGAACCGCGTTTGAGATTTTGTCCATTGATATTGCCGATGTGGATGTTGGTGCAAACATTGGTGCCAAGTTGCAGACCGACCAGGCTGCTGCCGACTTGAAAGTAGCTGAGGCCCGCGCAGAAGAGCGCCGTGCCATGGCGGTTGCTATGGAACA
>DNZD01000099.1 GCA_003504855.1 Cytophagales bacterium | reverse complement strand
GGTCTTGACGCCATCCAATATCGGATAATTGCTAAGGCAGGTAAGTTTAGCGATGGTGAACAAAGCATTATTCCTGTCTTGTCTAATCGGGTGCTTGTCACTGAAACCCTGCCCATGAATGTCCGCGGCGGAACTACCGGGGTGTTTCGAATGCCAAAACTAGATAGCGGAGCGATGATACGACAAAGTCATCAACTCACGCTGGAAGTAACCTCCAACCCGATATGGAACGCAATAAAGTCAATACCTTATTTGATGGAGTATCCCTATGAGTGTGCCGAACAAACCTTTGAGCGATACTTTGCAAATGCGGTGGCCGGTCATATTATTCGCACCAAACCACAAATTCGGGAAGTATTCGATTCCTGGGCAAACCAGGAGACCCACACGAGTAACCTGGAATTGAATCAGGAACTTAAGTCTCTGCTCGTTGAAGAAACACCCTGGGTGCGGGATATGCAGGAAGAAGAAGTGCAGCGGAAAAATATGGGCTTGCTCTTTAATGGAAATTCTTTGGACCTTCAGCTAAAGGCAACATTGGATAAACTTAGTGCCATGCAAATGCCTTCCGGAGCATTTCCATGGTTTCAGGGCGGTGAGTACCCCAATCAATACATTACTCAACATATCGTGGCCGGCGTGGGTCACTTGCGAAAGATACATGCGCTCCCAGACTCAGCAGCCCTGGAAATAGCCAGAAAGGCGATTGTGTATTTGGACAAAGAGATTGCGGAGAGCTATGGTCGCTTGGCGTCCATGAAGGCCGAAGTGCGTGAAAGAAACCATACCACTGATTTGATTACGCACTATCTGTATGCTCGTTCTTTCTTCCCCGAGTTCGCCGTAACAGGAAAGCTTCAGCCAGCGGTGAAATACTTTTTGCATCAGGGAGGTCAGTATTGGACGTCTTTTGGTCTTTACGCAAAAGCCATGACAGCACTGGTGCAGTACAGGAATGGAAATTCTGTGGTTGCAGGAGACATCATGTCTTCCTTGAAAGAAAATAGTATTCATAGCGATGAACTAGGGATGTATTGGAAGGATAATGTCTCCGGATGGAATTGGTATCAATCGCCCGTCGAAATTCAAGCGAGAATGATTGAAGCATTCAATGAAATTGAAAGCAGCAATTTATCACAAACCACTAAAGATAAATCATCCATTTTGGATGAATTAAGAGTCTGGTTACTAAAGAACAAACAGACCTCTCAATGGTCAACTACCAAGGCTACCGCTGAGGCGATATATGCACTGCTCCATACGGGAACCGACTGGCAAGGAACCCAGTCTGTAGACGTGACCATCGGGAATAAGCCGCTCGCTGAAGCCGGAGGTACTCAGGGTGGTGAATCCAGAATTGGCTATATTAAAACTACCTGGCATAGAGGAGATATAAAGCCGGAGCTGGCAAATGTTCGACTGACCAAACGGGAACCCGGCATTGCGTGGGGTGCTGCCTACTGGCAGTACTTCGAGAACCTGGATAGTGTGACACCATCCCAACCCTCAATTCGTTTAGAGAAAAAGCTCTACCTCGTGAAAACCTCCTCAACGGGAGAAGTCCTGATACCCGTTGTAGCAGGTGTACCCGTGAAAATTGGCTCCCTCATCCGGGTACGCATACAACTCACTTCGGACCGGACTATTGATTTTGTTCATTTGAAAGATATGCGGGCATCCGGGCTTGAACCCGTTGATGTTATTTCCGGCTACCACCATCAGGCCGGAATTTGGTATTACCAAAGCACTCGTGATGCAGCCACTAATTTCTTCTTCGATCGGATCAATCCGGGTGCATATGTCTTCGAATATGACCTGAGGGCAAGTCAAAAAGGTGATTTTGCTAATGGATTCACCACGATACAAGCGATGTATGCCCCGGAATTTTCAAGTCATAGCAGTGGAAACCGGATTCAGGTTGACTGAATTTTTTAGCTTCCTCTATTTAGTCTATTCTATTAATAGATTAGTATTGCGTTAATCTCAGATCAGACAAAGCCGGGCGCAACAAAATGGAAGAAACAAAGGGAAAATTCTGGGCACTGTTGCCCTTGTTGATATTTGTTGGCATGTACCTGGGTACATCCATTGTTATCAACGACTTCTATAAGATCCCAATTCTGGTTGCCTTCCTGTTTTCGGCGGTCGTTGGCTTTGTGATGTATCCGGGAATCCCGTTTTCCCAGAAGACGGACGAATTCACCAAAGGCGCAGGCGATCCCGGCATCATGCTGATGATCTTGATCTTCCTCCTGGCGGGTGCTTTCGCCGAATTGAGCAAAAGCATCGGTGCCGTTCAGTCGACCATCAACTTTGGATTGTCCTACATCTCTCCCAGCCTCCTGATTGCAGGGTTGTTCATGGTGGCGTGTTTCATTTCCCTGTCATTGGGAACCTCGGTAGGCACGGTTGTAGCACTGGCACCCATTGCCGCCGGGATCAATGAAACGGTACCCGGTACCCTGGCGCTCAACCTGGCCGCGGTGGTCGGTGGAGCCATGTTTGGTGATAACCTGTCCATGATTTCGGATACCACCATTGCAGCCACCCGGACACAGCAGGTAGATATGCGGGCTAAGTTCAAAGTCAATTTTTTTATAGCCCTTCCACCTGCCCTGCTTACATTCCTGATCTATGCATTCGCTACGGATATTCCCTCCACGCCCGTGACCGGCGACCTGCATTATGATCTGATCACCGTTCTGCCATACATTTTCATTCTCGTAGCCGCGCTGCTCGGCATGAATGTTATCTGGGTGCTGATTGCGGGCATTGTGCTCGCGGCAATCATTGGTGGTGTTCAGGCCCACCGCTCCGGGTGGGAAATGATCAGCAGCATGAACCAGGGTATGACGTCCATGTTTGAATTGAGCCTGATCTGCATGGTGATCGGCGGCATTGTCGGACTGATCCGATACTACGGCGGCATCGACTATATTCTGCATCACGTGTCCCGAAAGGTCAGCTCAGCACGCGGTGGTGAAATCGGCATCGCCGGACTCACCGCCCTTGTTAACGCTGCTCTGGCGAATAACACCATCACCATTTTGATAGTTGGTCCGTTGGCCAAAACGATTGCTGACAAAAATGGCATCGATCCAAGACGCAGTGCCAGTATCCTTGATACTATCTCTTGTTTTGTGCAGGGACTCCTGCCCTATGGCGCACAAATTCTCGC
>DNZD01000200.1 GCA_003504855.1 Cytophagales bacterium | reverse complement strand
GCAGTTCTTTCTGTTTGAAATTATTCCCTGATTTCAGAAATACTTCAGGTGAATAGTAATCTGCTGATCCGCCTGATGATGAAATACACACTTGTCGTAGGATGGCGGCCCAAACATCGCTTTGGCATCATTTGAAAAGCCAAAGCCTTCCACCGGAATACCCACAAAGTTCGAATCCAGTTCTCCATTTCCATTTTCATCGTGCATCACCGTGATGGCATATTCGCCTTCCGGCAGATGCTCGAACTGTAAGGTCACTTCTCCGTTTTGTGCCTGGACAGAACGCGAGTCGATTCTTTTCTTCATAAAGACTTTGGCATCATTGAACAGACCAATGGATACCTTGCCTTTGGCCCCTTTGACGTCCTTGATCACGACCGTTAGTGTTCCGGGTGCCGGTTGGGCAGCAATCAGGTGGCTGATCAGCAACAAGGTGATGGCTATCATGGTTTTCATTGTGTTTTTTTTGTCGAAGTAGCCATTCAGCCGCCGGAGCAACAAAAAAAGGCGGACGAAACGGAGGTTGGTAACAATGACCTGTTGAAATTGCCCGACAGAAAAACGCCCGATGAGCCGGATTATCACCAAAACCGTATGGATGCTCTCCCTCGTGAGCCTGTTTACCGACATGGCCAGCGAGATGTTGTATCCGGTGATGCCGTTATTCCTTCGTGACATCGGCTTCTCCATTGCCCTGATCGGCGTGCTGGAAGGTGTTGCCGAAGCCACAGCCGGGCTGAGCAAAGGGTACTTTGGACAGCTTTCGGATATCACGGGTCGGCGGCTTCCCTTTGTCCAGTGGGGATATGCTTTAAGCGCGCTTTCAAAACCATTTATGGCTATCTCAACACAGGCCTGGTGGATCTTCACGGTCAGGACCACCGATCGTCTGGGCAAAGGATTGCGTACGGCTGCTCGCGATGCCCTGCTTTCTGCCGAGGCCACAGCCGAAACCAAGGCACAAGTCTTCGGACTCCACAGGGCTATGGATACCACCGGCGCCTTCATCGGCCCTGCACTCGCTTTGCTGTTTCTATTTCTTTATCCGGGACAATACAACTTGTTGTTTATGATTGCGCTATTTCCCGGACTGGCGGCTATCACTTTAACCCTGCTCCTGAAGGAGAAGCCGCTGCCAGCGAAAGCCCAGGCTATATCGATGACCAGCTTTATCGCGTGGTGGAAGTCCGCCCCCCAAGCCTACAGACAAGTCGTTGGCGGGCTGCTGGTCTTTGCCCTCATCAACAGTTCCGATGTATTTCTACTTCTGCGCGCCAGGGAGAGCGGACTCGGTGATACTACCATCATCGGATTGTACATTGGCTATAACCTTGTCTATGCTGCCCTCGCCTATCCGGTTGGGTTGCTGGCCGACCGATGGGGTACCCAGCGAACACTGGTGTTTGGACTCGCACTATTCGCCGGAGTCTACGCCGGATTTGGCTGGGCCAATGACATTTTGTGGTTTGGCCTATTGCTGGCAGTGTATGGATTGTATGCCGCATGCACCGAAAGCATCGCAAAGGCCTGGATCACCAACCTGGTACAGAAAGATCAAACCGCCACCGCCATTGGCACATACACAGCGTTCCAAAGTGTAGCAACGCTATTTGCCAGCACAGCCGCCGGTATCATCTGGTATGCCGGTGGAGCAACGATGCTGTTTGCAACCACCGGCATGATAGCCCTGGTATTGGCCATCTATTTTAGTCAGTTGAAGATCGCGCGTCAGTAGAAGAATTGTTCCCAAACGATCTTGCCGTCTTTCACTTCATAGGTGCAAATTTCCTCCAGCTTCACGCGTCCCTGTCCTTTGATGGTAGCATCGAGCATCATGGCAACAGAAAAATAGCGACCTCCGACGACCGGCTCAGAGAAATTACCCCCATGCCGTTGTTCAATGGAGGCTGCGAATTTTCCACCCTTCTCAAACACCGCTTTCTTTCCTTTGGCTAGCGGGACGGGCGCATAGGCAGGTTCCTGGCTCACAATGTCGTCGCTATAAAGCTCTTCCATGGCCTGTTGAATTTTACCTTCGCGGCAAAGAGCGACCAGTCGATTGGCTACTTGTTGTGTTGTCATAGTGTTGTTTTTCTCTATGACGAAGGGAGATCTCCTTTCCGGACAAATCTCGTGAAAAATTTACAAGAGGATTTCATGTCCATTCCAGCACCGAAAGTGCATCTGCGGGTTTTCCTTTCGCCTATCGTGTTTTATCCGCGCTGATCTGCGGCGCATTCAATCAGCGACATCTGCGGGAAATGCATTAGCGCATAACTTTTTGCAACCAGCTCAGGCAATAGTCAGCTACTTCCTCCCAGCCAGGCTGACCACAGATATAATGGGACCGGCCCTGAAAACTGACATAGTCGGTAATGCCGGAAGACCCGGCATATGCGCGATGATTCTTACGGTTCAGGTCAGCAGGTACAATGGTATCCCGATCCCCGGAAGTCAGCAACAACGGGACATGTGGTTTCTTGAAGTCAATGGACCCCTGAGGGCCGGTGATGCTTCTGGGGATGTTTCGACTTTCCGGTACCACAAATTG
This sequence comes from Cytophagales bacterium, assembly GCA_003504855.1. Lineage (GTDB taxonomy): Bacteria > Bacteroidota > Bacteroidia > Cytophagales > Cyclobacteriaceae > ELB16-189. The sequence goes on along the minus strand of DNZD01000200.1, from coordinate 5,828 downwards.
ATTGAATTCCTTTTCTGTCTCAGCCATCGTAAGCGTATTACAGAAAGCACGGTGGAACCAATCGACCGTTGGATAGAAAATTGAATTTCCCTTGAACGGATTAACCACTGGTATGTTGGTGGTGACAAAACTCCATGTGGTTGTAAAAATAAACAATGGAGGTGCCGAGTTTATGCAAATCCCAGCCGCTCCCTTGTCCAGGTTGATCAGTTTCTGCACAGCCAGCGCACCCACCGAGTGACCAATCAAAATGGGCTTCTCCGGAAGCTGGTCAATGAATTTGACCAGGGTATTGATCACATCGCGAAAAGTTACGCGGGCCAGTCGCGCGTCCGGATCCTTTCTCAACTCCTCGGGATTGCCTTCATGGTAAGGAAATGCCGGCGTATGGCAGGTATAACCGCGAGCTTGGAAATACGCTTTCCAGCTGTCCCAGCTTTTGGGATTCATGAAAAGACCGTGAATAAATACGACGTGTTTGGAAGTCATCAGGGTTTGAGGTGATAAGCTTTTGGTTTGGTGAACGCACGAAGACCCATGTGGCTGAGGGTTGCCCCGAAGCCGGAGTGCTTCCGACCGCTCCAGGGCACAGCTGCACTGACCCGGTCACAGCAATTCCAATACCCAGTACCTACATTAAGTTGATTGAGGATTTTTCGCGCGCGGTCTTCGGAGGAACTGTATACGGCTGCGGTGAGCCCATATTCCGTGTCGGACATCAAAGCCAAAGCCTCTGCATCGTCTCGCACTTTCATGATGCCAATGATAGGACCGAACGACTCATCGCGCATCACACTCATGGCATGGGACACGTTGGTAAGCACCGTGGGCTCAAAGAAGTTCCCAGCTCGCGCGACGCGGCTTCCTCCCGTATGGAGTTTAGCTCCCAGTTCCACAGCTTCTTTGACCTGCTCCTCCAGCAACGTAATCTGGGCAGGCCGGGTCAAGGCACCGATGTATACACCTTCTTCGTCCGGTGCACCGAGTTTATAACCTTTTACTTCTTTTACGAACGCATCAACATAAGCATCATACACTTTCTCATGAACGTAAATTCGTTCCACGGCGCAGCAACTTTGTCCGTTGTTATAGAATGCCCCATCGGCAGTGCCCGCAGCAACCGCGGCTACATCTTTCACATCATCGGTAACATACAATGGATCCTTCCCGCCCAATTCGCACTGGCAGGGGACCATCTTCGCGGCAACTTTGTCGTAGATATGCTTGCCGGTCTTGTAGGATCCGGTGAAGAAATATCCATCCAACGGAAGTTCGAGCAATTGCTCTCCAACCTCCTTACCCCCCACTGCTACAGCGAATGCGTCAGCTGAAACGCCGGCCTCTACCATCAACTTGCCAATCATCATCCCGGTGAGGGTTGCAAATTCAGAAGGCTTGTAAAACACGGCATTGCCTGCCAGCAAAGCTGGTACAAATACATTGGTGCCTACCAGGTATGGATAGTTCCACGCGGAAATATTGGCTATCACCCCCAATGGTTCGTATACAATTTGTTCCGTGAGTCCCGGCGCCGTAGTCATGGTCTCGGGCTGCAGGTATTGCACCGCATGATCCGTGAGCCACTGAATGCGCGCCCGGGCACCATTGATTTCATTTCTGGATTGCTGCAATGGTTTGCCGACTTCTGAGGTTAGCAGGGCCGCCAACTCCTCGGTACGTGTATCGAGAAGGCGGGAGAATCCTCGCAAGATTTCCACGCGGTTGGCCAATGACTTGGCTACCCACGCACGCTGGCCGCGGCGCAAAGCCACGAGTTTGCTCTGCAGGGTGGCCGCATTGTCTTCTTTCACCTCGCGAATCAATTCACCGGAAGCAGGATTAATGATCTTCATATCTCTCATCACATAAAACTCACCGGCAATGCCCGATGAATCGGTTCAAAATATTTTGTGAAAATACACTTTGTTGGTCGGTCATGCGCTCCGGGTGCCATTGTACACACAGGAGAAACGGACTATCCTGGTCTTCGCGCTCCAACCCTTCAATAACATTTCCGCAACGCGCGTTAACAATCAATCCCTCACCCACTGCATCTGCCGACTGGTGGTGAGCGCTGTTTACTTGTCCGACGGGAGCTGTGATGCTTCGCAGCAAGGTTTTGGCGACAACCGTTACCTCATGGTACCGGTCTGCCCCCTCGCCAATGCGGGTATGGTCAGGGTTGCCAAAAGAAACCACATCTGGAATCAATGTCCCACCGAAGTAGGCATTCACCAACTGGAGACCCCGACAAATTCCAAGAATAGGAAATTCGTGATGGTCGGCATAGGTCAATGCTTTCCATTCAAAATCATCGCGACGTACGTCGATATCCGTGAGTCCATATTGGGAAACATATTCCGCCTTACCATAGCGTTCAGGATGCACGTCTTCACCACCACTCAACACCAGTCCGCGACAGCGATAGAGCTCCTGAAAATTGTCGTCCTCATAACCGAGCTTCACCACTTCCACATCAGGAATCTGCGAAAGCCAGTTGCGGTAATTGTCATAGCGACGGCCTGCGGTCAATCCAATGGCTAATCTGCTCATCGGCTATAGGGCTTTTTGATACAGTGCACGGAAGTCAGCACGGGATACCGGGCGGGGGTTGTTGGGATGGGCGAAATCAGCCAATGCCAGATCAGCCAGTGTATCGAGATGTTTCTGCTCTACTCCTACCTGCCTGAGCTGATGAGGTATGCCGATGCGGCTGTTAAGATCAAAGAGGTATTTCACCACAGCGGCTCCGGTCTCTTCTTTCAGATCCAACGTACGTGCAATGCGTCTGAACTTGGCTTCACAACCCGGAATGTTGAACTCCATTCCATAGGGAATGTTCACGGCGTTGGCAAGTCCGTGGTGGGTATCCAGCAAGGCCGACATGGGATGCGCCAGTGAATGAACTACGCCCAGTCCCTTTTGAAATGCCACTGCTCCCATCAATGAGGCAATGAGCATGCTGCTGCGCGATTCCACATCGGGGTTCTTCACCGCTTTTTCCAATGACTGGTGAATCAGGGATATTCCTTCCAGGGCAATGCCTTCGCACAGCGGATGCTCCATCTTCGCCAGGAAAGCTTCCATGTTGTGGGTGAGTGCATCCATTCCCGTTGCCGCTGTAACCGGTGCAGGCAACTCCATGGTCAGCATCGGATCGGCAAAGATGATTTTCGCCAACAGCTTCGGCGAAAAGAGAATCTTCTTCTGATGGGTCTCGTCATCGGCGATGATGGCACTGCGCCCTACCTCGCTGCCCGTACCGGCCGTAGTGGGAATGGTAACAAAATGCGGTACATCATTGGTGACATAGACATCGCCGCCAATAAGGTCATCGTACTTGAAAAGATCTTCGCGGTGGTTTACCCGCAACACCATGGCACGGGCCACGTCAATGGCGGCACCACCACCGATACCGATCATTCCATCGCGGCGGGTGGCATCCCATACGTCCACGCCCTTATACACATCCGACTTCACCGGATTCTTGTGAATGTCGTGGAAGACTTCCACTGCCAAACCCTTATTCTTTAGTTGTCCGATAAGTTTCCGGAAGAAATCCAGGCTACCTACCACCGGATCGGTAACGACCAAAGGCCTGAGGATTTTGTTTTTCAACAGATAATCACCCAGCTCGTCGCTTACGCCTGCACCAAACCTGATGGTCGTGGGAAAATTGTATTGAACTATCTTATCAAATCGCATCGCTGTCCAGCTTATATAATTTCAAAATAACGTTTATACTCCCAATCGGTTACGGCCTTCAGATGTTGTTTCCACTCCCACCGGCGTGTCTGCACAAAGTGATTCACGAACTCCGAACCCAACAACTCATGGGCAAGTTTGGATGCTGCCATTCTCTCGGTGGCCTCCTCGAGTGTACGTGGCAAGGTGCCATTGGAGGTGTCAGCATAACCGTTGCCCTTCACGGGCTGCACCCGCAGTTTCAATTTTTTACGGATACCATATAACCCGGCTGCCAAAGATCCAGCTATGGCCAAATATGGATTCACGTCCGCTCCGATCACACGTGTTTCCAACCGCGTTGACCTGGCGCCATTGTTCAATACACGCAAGGCCACGGTGCGGTTATCGATACCCCATGTGAGCGTGGTGGGTGCCCAGGCTCCTTCGACCAATCGCTTATAACTGTTAATGGTCGGCGCAAACATCGGGAGGATCACCGGCAATGCTTCCAGCTGCCCTGCGATGTACTGACGCATCAGTTCACTCATGCCCTGTTTGTCTTTGGCATCATGAAAGAGATTCTTCTTGCCACCTTTATCCCACAGGCTTTGATGCACATGCCCTCCACAACCCGGAAGGTCTTCGCGTATCTTGGCCATAAAAGTAGCCATGATGCCATGCCGGTAGGCGATCTCCTTCACGGCTGTTTTGAACAGCGTTGCCCGATCGCCAGCTTCAAGTGCGTTCGAATAGGTGATTGCGGCCTCCAATACACCCGGCCCGGTCTCCGTATGCAAACCTTCGAGGGGCACATCAAACTTCTGCAGCAATGTAAACAAGTCATCAAAGAATGGATGCTGCAGGGTTGTTCGCAAAATAGAATAACCAAACATCCCCGGCGACAATGGTGTGAGTGCCTGATAGTTTTTGTCGCGTACACTCTGCGGTGTCTCTGAGAAATTAAACCACTCAAATTCCTGAGAAGCCATGGGAACAAACCCTGCCCGCTCTGCCTGCTGCACCACCTTGCCTAACAATTGACGCGGGCAAACAGCAGCAGGGTTCCCTTTCGCATCGACCAGTTCGCCGAGAAAAAAAGGAACATCATGCTCCCACGGGATCTTTCGAAAGGTCTGCAGATCGATGCGGGCCGGGGCATCGGGATAACCGGTGTGCCAACCCGTGTAGGCTACCTGATCGTACACCACATCGCCAGCATCCCAGCCAAAAATGACATCACAAAATGACGTTCCCGATTCTGCAGCTGAAAGAAACTTCGCCGTAGCCACATACTTGCCGCGCAACACACCATCGATATCAGCATAGGCAATCTTCACCTTGCCGGAGGGATGGTTCCTGACATAATCCAGAATGGCTTTTGTGGTCATGGCGTGAGCGATGATGATCGGACTTTAAATATACCAAACGCCAGCACGACTATACCAGCGAACACGGCGCATAACATAAAATTAAACACCACCAATGCCACCAGACATCCAATGGCAATCACCAATGCCGCCAACGGAAAAACAGGATATAAGGGTACCCGAAACGGCCGGTCCAGGTTGGGCTCGGTGCGTCGCAGTACAATCAATGAAATCATCGAACTGATGTACACAACCAGCGCTCCGCAAACGGACAAGGTGATCACTTCGGATGTTTTGCCGGAGAACAATGCGATCAGGCCAATCACGAGGTTTAGCAGCAGCGCATTGCGGGGGGTCTTATGGCGCTCACTCAGTGTTCCCATCCAACGTATTATTCGGGTGACGCGACCAAATTCATACAGGGACCTTCCAGCCGCCAGCATGAGTCCATTAAATGATGCCACCAGGCCAAACAACCCAAGGGCAATGAGAATCTGCACGTTACGAGCTGAAGAATCAGGAATCAATTGAATAGCCATCGGCAGCGGCGCATCGGAGGTTGTGCCGTCCGTTCCATACACCACGGCTTCCCATCCTGCCTGCCCCACCGATCCGAAGAAGGTAAGAAAACACACCGCGATCAATGTAAACAAGGTCGCCAGAAACCCGCGCGACATAGTATGACGCGGATCTTTCGCCTCCTCCGCCAGATTTGCCACACCCTCAATTCCCAGGAAGAACCAAATGGCAAAAGGTACAGCAGCGAAGATGCCG